>BNUC01000029.1 GCA_025997075.1 Betaproteobacteria bacterium
GCCAAGCTAATTTGGGTTTGGGTTTTCGGTTATTTCAACCCGAAACCCATATCCTGGAGTATCTGCTTCAGCCGGTCACGTCCATACAGTTGGTCAATGTCCCGCAAACGATTGAGAACGTTGACGATCCAGCCAACGGGTGCAAGATTACTGTGACTGAGAATGAATAAAAAAAGCTGAATAAAAAGCTTGACAACGAAAGCACAATGCCCTAGATTTGTGAAAGCGCTTTCACAAGTGCTTTTTCAGACTAGCTAAAAAGTTGTAACCTATTACCATAAATCTTTGGGAGATTAAAACATGCAATGTAGGTACGATAGTTTCCCTATTCTTGGGGTTGGCTGTGGGGTTTGAACTCAGGGGGCCAGTTTAGGCATCCTGTGCCAGATCACCGGCGACAAAGACTCCGAATCGCTCATCTGCGACTATATCGAAGATCAGGGCGTCAGGATTCCATGCATTCTCAAAATGTTGAAATATTATATTGTTCATAAAGTTTTATTAGAGAGTGGCTAAATTTCGTGTCAAAACAAGTGAGGAGGTTTAAAATGTTTAAGAATGCTTCTGTATTATTGATTGCTTTGGCGGCATGCGGACTCTTGGCATCCTGCGGAGGTGGCAGTTCTCATCACAGTTCATCTTCTGCGGCTACACTCACCTCGTTAAGCGTGGAGGATAGTTCCCATATTCCCCTTCATCTGTCCCCGAGCTTTGATCCTTCAATTCTCGAATATACCTTAGATATAAAAGAATATATTCTGGGGGTCAAAATTACTCCTGAGGCAACTCCTGGATCGACCATTACTGTTAACAGTGATATTCTTCAGGATTACCACGTAGCCGGAAAAGCCGTAGCTCATACTCCAAATCCTGACGATAAAAGTAAATTTGATACTGGCACCTGGGAATCTGGTCAGGATTGGCCGAACATCTTTTTTACCGACAATAGCGTTATTGTGCGGACCATTGTTAATCCTGATCCGATAGGCGCAGGACCCACTGGCAGTTGGAATGATAATGGCTCCTACCATAGTGGCAGAACTACAAACGCCAGCATTAAGGTAACCAATGGCAGCGATACCACCACTTATACCATCGCCATTAAAGCGGCTGACGGCAACTACTCCTATGCTCTTTTTGACCAAAATGAAGGGAGCAAAGCCTACGTAGGATCTAATGGGGCCAAAGTACCCTACAATATCTATATTCCCAAGGATATAAAGCCCGATGAAAAACTCCCGGTTGTTGTAGGCCTCCATGGATCGGGCCAGGGGAACCAACCAGTGGATTTCATTCTCAAACGCTATGCTGTGGGTACCGCGTGGGCCATCGATTCTGATAATGGCCATAATAGGGCCATTGTGTTGGCTCCTCAAGCAACTGACTGGGATTTTACCTACCATGCATATGCAACCCTTGGTTACAATGGTGGGCTTACGGGTTGGGCCTACGCTGATAGTGGTGATTTGAATGCTATCGGCGAGGCTACATTTGAACTACTAGAAAAATTAGTCAACGGCACTTTGCCAGGCTATGAAAGTGTTTTGGGTCATGTGGATGCCAAGAAAATTTACATCACCGGACTTTCCATGGGCGGCAGAGGAACTCTGTCTCTTGTAAAGGCGCATCCCGGTTACTTTGCGGCGGTAATTCCGGTCTGCGCCGCAGGACTGTTAAGCGTCAGTGATGCCCAAAGTATTTTTTCTGCTAATCCTGGTCTGCAATGGTATTTTGTCCATGCTTTTGATGATCCCCAAGTTGATATTGGATATACCAAACAGAATATCGTTAATCTTAAGAAAGCAGGATTCAATGACGCATCGGTAAAATCTTTGATTTATCCCACAGGAACTCATTTCTATGATGATCCCCACTACTCTTGGACTGCGGCTTATGCGAATACTTCGATTCGAGACTGGCTCTTTGCACAAAATAATAAAACCTTACCATAGGTAAAAGCTTATCTGATGGGAGAAAGCGTTCTGCGCTTTCTCCTTTGTCCATATTTCTGACCGCTGAGTAAATGCATTTATTGCAAGAGGGGTAATCATTATGAAAGGAGCAATTCATGCGTAATATCAAGCTGTTGATGGTAGTTCTGGTCAGCTTTGTCTTCACCTTTTCCATTGGCGTTGCCGCGCAGGAGCGTTGGACGACCACTTGGGCTGCGTCGGCTCTAGGCCCATACCCCGGAGGCTCAGGCTCATCCATTCAGCCTGACCAGAGCTTGACCTTTCCAGGCGAGAAGAAGAGCGCCAACGACCAGAGTTTCCGCATGATCGTCATGCCAGATGTCTGGGGAAAAACGATGCGCATCCGTTTGACAAACGCCCATGGAACGCAGCCGGTCACTTTCGATGCCGTGTATGTTGGTTTGCAGTATTCCGGCTCGGCCGTTATCCCAAAAACCAATACTCCGGTCACCTTTGGCGCCAAAAAGACGGTGGTCATTGCTCCAGGGGCGGCGCTTTGGAGTGATGCGATAAGCCCGGCCTTTGCCAGAGAACCTTCCTCCCTGACAGGGCGAAAATTAGCCGTGAGCTTTCATGTTGTTGGAGACAGCGGCCCCATGACCTTTCACGCGGACGCCCTCCAGACATCGTATATCGCCATGCCGAATAGCGGCGCGCGAAGCGGGGAAGAAGGGGAGAGCGCATTTCTGAATCCGGTGATCTCCTGGTTCTTTCTTGATGCCGTGGATATGCGCCTGAAAAATACACGCACGATCGTCGCGTTTGGCGATTCCATTACGGATGGGCGCTCTTCCACTTTGAACGGCGATGACCGCTGGCCCAATGTCCTGGCCCGTCGCCTGCATGCCGTGGTGTATGGCGACAAGTTTGCCGTGGTCAATGCTGGCATCAGTGGCAACACGGTCGTCGGGCCTACGGAATCCACCCCGGAAAACCCCACGCGGGGCGGCATATCGGCCGTTAGCCGGATAGAGCGTGACGTCATTTCCCTCTCCAATGTCAGTGCTGTGTTCTGGCTGGAAGGGATAAACGACTTCAGCAAACGATATATGGCTCCGGCTGACGCGGTTATTGACGGATTCAAGCAGGGTGTTGCCCTGTTACGCGCCAAAATTCCTGGTGTACAGGTATATGGCGCTACCGTACTTTCCTGCCTTGGTACGAATCTTGCGGCCTATGGCTTTCCAGAGCAGGAAGACAATCGACAGGCATTGAACAAGTTTATTCGCTCCACCAATATTTTTGATGCGGTCGTTGATTTTGACAAAGTGACGCAAGACCCCAACGGACCGGGACTTTTGTCCGCTTTCGTGCCGGACAGCAGCAAAGGCGGGCCTGAAGGCGACAGGTTGCACCCCAATAGACTGGGTTATAATGCTATGGGGAACGCTGTAGACATCTCGCTGTTTATCCCGCTGTTGCCGAAATAGCCTGATGGGGGGTGTATATATAGCAAGCAAGATGCCCCCCGTTGTTGCAAAGTGGCCAGGTAGGGCTTTGATTCCCTGCGACGCATATATAACAGTGCGGCCAACATCGTAAGATTTGTACACTTGGGTGCCAGACTCGACAAAGCGTTCGATCCGCCCACTCATGAGCCATACGCTATTGTGGCGTGTCATACGCCTGGAACGTTAGTCAGTTGTGGCCGTTTGCAGCAGTGCTTAGCAGCGGTACTGTCATCTGTGGCCGGCCAGGCTTTTAATTACAGCGAATCCGACATAATTAAAATCCGGGTTGTGCACCTGCTCCAGATGCCCAGAAATTCAACGGAGGAAATACGGGGCACCCATTAGCCTGCGTGTGTCAAGTAGGTAAAACTTCAATGAATAAAAAAAGAATAAAAAAGCTTGACAACGAAAGCACAATGCCCTAGGATTCTGTGAAAGCGCTTTCACAAGTGCTTTTTCAGACTGGCTAAAAGTTATAACCTACTATCACAAATCTTCGGGAGATTAAAACATGCAATATAGAAAACAGGTACGACGAGTTTCCCTATTATTGGGGTTGGCTATGGGGCTTCTGGTCACCGGTATGAGCGCATCTGCTGCTTCTCCGGAAAAAAAATGGCCAGCGCCTAATGCCACTTTTAACTTGGTCGCTGGTTATAATCCTGGTGGCGCAACTGATGCCATCGTCCGTGTTTCCGCGCCTTTCATGGAAAAATATCTGGGCATCCCCGTGGTAGTGCAGAACATTCCCGGTTCTGGCGGGTTGGTGGGAACCAATTCTGTCTTCGCAGGTAAGGCCGATGGGTACACTGCCATATACACGGCAACCACTGACGGCATCTGGTCTTATAAAAATCTTTCGCCCACATCTGTGCCGTGGCAGTTGAGCGATTGGAAAGGCACCGGGATTTTTGCCAGTATGGGAACCATGGGTATAGTGACTACCAAAAAATCTCCCTGGAAGGATTTTGGTGATCTGATCGAAGCCGCGCGTAGTCTGCCTCCCAAGAGCATCACTCTCGCCTCTCTTGGACCCGGTCGCCTGGATGACCTGTGGGTTATTGAAATTCAGGAAACCTTCGGTGTGAAATTCAACTGGGTGTTTTACGACGGATCTTCCGCAATCCAGACCGATCTGATGACCGGTGATGTGCAGGCCGCTATAATTGGCGTAGCTCGTTCGGACTTTATCAACCATCCCAATTTCCGTGTACTGGCCGGTTTTGTGAGTGAATATCCTGAGGGGTGCCCTTACAAGGGTGTATTCCCCACCATGCGAGATTTTGAAAAACGTCTTGGCTACAAAATGGAAAGCATGCCCGCCATGAGTGTGAAGCCGATATTGTCCTACATTGTTAAAGCCAATATCCCGGACGAAGCATATAAAGGGATTTCCAAGGCAGTAAAGCAGATGACCGAAGACCCGGAATGGCAGGAAAAGATCAAGGCCTTGACCTGGCCAACGTACATTCCCCCGGAAGAGACTCAGGCTGTCTTTGATTCGGTCAACAACGCGTTTATCCCTTATAAAGAAAAACATAAGGAATATGTACGTAGGTAAGCCTCGCATTATTAACTCGTAAACACCTGTGTTTATCCTTGGGTGCCTTGCCAACAACAGGCCGGGCACTCTTTTTATCCACAGGAACATACCTGAGTGAGAGCGTTTGCAAAAAAGCAAGAAAGACAATGCTCATTCGGCGTTCAATTGCGTAAGTCACAGGGAAGAGAGTTATGGGCGCTTTTTTTGCAGTGGATTCCCTTCTTCAGGGTCTCGCATTGGTCTTTCACTGGCAGCAACTGATGTGGCTGTGCATTGGCGTGTTTCTGGGGCTGATTGGAGGCACGCTTCCGGGGATCAGCGGCGCGACAATGCTTTCCATCATGCTTGTATTTGTTTCCAAATTTCCGCTTGACTGTATGGTCATTGCGATGGCTGGCATCTATGCCGCATCAACTTACTCCGGATCCACAGCAGGTATCCTTTATAACGTTCCGGGAGATGCGCCGGGCATACCCACCACTATTGAGGGGTACGCCATGACGAAAAAGGGCAAATCGCTGAGCGCGCTGACTGCGGCACTGAGTGGCTCTTTTTACGGCGCAACCCTGTCCTTCGTTTTGATGATGATCATGGTGCCCATTTTTCTGTACCTGGTCAATTTTGTTGGTAGTGGTGAACGCGCGCTGTTTGCGTTGTGGGCATTGGTGATTATCACCGGGGGCGCCCTGACGAGAGAGGATTCCATCCGGGGGCTTGCCTCCATGGCGGTGGGGCTTTTCCTGGGAACCGTTGGCATGCAGAGAAACACAGGAGCCATTCGCTTTGTGGAAAATCAAACCGCGTTGTGGGACGGCTTTGATTTGTTGTGGGTTATCCTGGGTATTTTTGCCATCCCCCAGCTTATCAAATTGCCTTACATAAAGGTTCTGCGCCAAGAACGGATCAGCATCAACCCCCTGGCCTTTTATAAAGACTGCTTTGTGATGATACGGGATAAATGGAAGTTGATGTCCAAGGCTGCGGTACTGGGCACTGTTATCGGAGTTATTCCCGGCATTGGCGCTGTAACCGCCAGTTGGGTGGGGTACAGTACTGCGGAAAAGAGCAGCAAAGAACCTGTACCGTTCGGAAAGGGCAATATTGACGGCATCATCGGGGCGGAATCTGCCAACAACGCAGCCGTTCCAGGCACTTTTGTCCCCCTGTTGGCGCTGGGTATTCCCGGCAGCGCGGCAAACGCAATTATTCTAGGCGCATTCATAGCCGCAGGCATCTACCCTGGCCCCGCGCTGATGCTGAACAACGGCCCCATCGTATGGACCATCCTGTTCGGAATCGGGCTCTCGGGCATTGTTTTTCTGCTTTTGGGGGTGCCATTCATCAAGATGGCCCAGATGATGGTTATTCTCCCCAACGAGTTTTTGATCGCTTTTATCGGCATTCTGTCGCTTCTGGGAACCTATCTTGCAAAATACAGTGTTTTCGGCGCTTTGATAACCATTTTAATCGGCCTTGTTGTCATGGCCGGTTCAAGGTTCGGGCTTATCGCATCGTCTGTGTTGTTGGGATATATTCTCGGACCAACCATTGAAATTGAGTTTATCCGAGCATACCAAATCGGCGGATTCTCCCGGTTCCTGCAGCCTATCTCTCTTGTGCTGCTCATTCTCATATTAATCACGCTGATCTGGGGCTTTGTGCAGAACCACCTCAGACAAAGGCAGGCCGATAAGCGCGTGTTGAGCGAAAAAGAAAAAATAGAAAAGGAATATCTGGAGCGACTTGACGACGAAAGCGTGGATACCGGCAGCCATCTGGGCGACCTGGTCTTTGGCGCCCTTGGCGTAAGCCTTGTCACATACATACTGATATCGATGTGGAACATTACGTTCCTCGCCCGCTTCTGGCCGATGTTGGTAGCGGTGTTCTTCCTGGGAATCCCCTCCATCGTCCTGATCGGTCGGTCATTCTTCCGGATAAAGGCTATCCGGCAGTCGGTACAGAATATACGCGCCTCCGCCACGGGTTCGCTCCTGTCCAAAAATACGCTGGATTTCATTGTCATCATCGGCGGTTTGACCCTTTCCACCGTGTTGATTGATGACCTGGGTTTTACCGGCGCCTCGGCTTTGTTCGCACTGATTGTCATCGGATTCTTCAGCCGCAAGATAACGCGGACTATTGCCGGGGTATTGGCGTTTACTGCTTCCATGTGGTTCATGAGAGTATCTATGGGTTTCTCTCTGCCGACCGGGATACTGGGATTGTAGTCGTTGTGGAGAATATCCCGCCGTTACCGACGGGATATCCGCGAACTTGGAGGAGATAGAATGCATAGCAGCGAATTGACACAGGAATTACGAAATCTTGCCACCCGCAATGGGATAGTGCTTTTCGGGGTTGCGCCGATCGAACGTTTCGAACCAATGCCTCCCTATTACGACAGAGTGCCGAAAGGACAAGATCCTCGCGATTTTTTGCCCACGGCAAAATCGGTCATATCAATGGCCGTGCCCATTCTGAATGCCGCTCTTGATGTTCCTGCGCGTTTTAACGAGATGGAACTCGAAATGTATCCGGACGATACCAAGAGTGAATGGCTGGAAGCCGTTTACAACCGCATCTGCCACTATAACCAGAACGATATCTTACTCAGCGCCAGTCAGTTCGTCGGGCAGCATCTTTTGTTGGCAGGCTATGACAGCATGATTTTCCCCACTGAATCCGTACACATCGAAAATGAAACAGAACGGATGGCCAAATCAAAGTTTGGCTACCTTTCCGGACCGATTTCACACCGCCACTGCGCAACCCGAGCGGGTCTCGGTGAGTTTGGTTATCACAATATTGTGATAACGCCGCAGTTCGGTACGCGCCAACGTTTCAGTACGGTGGTTACGGAGGCGGAGCTTGAACCTACCCCGCTGCTTGATAAGCCTCTTTGCCTGCGCGAAAAATGTGGCTTGTGCCTGAAGGCGTGTTATAAAAATGCCATTTTTTTGCGCGACGATGAACGGTTTATTGATTACCGCACTGTGGACAAGGTACGAAACGATGTAATTTTTATTGATACGCCTTCCAAAACAAGTCCTGTGCGGTGCCGTGATCGTTCGAACGATGGAGAGCAATTTATCGTGCGCGGCGACTGCTTGCGGATCTGTCCTCTACCGAAGATGCCCAAGAACCTTTCCGGGCGCTTGCAGGGCATTATTAACGACTGGAGAGCCGGATGGCGCATTGGCGATGAACGTAAAAAGCGAACGCTCCCTATAGATTCGGCCCATGAATAGACTGTTGACAGCTTAGCCTTATGATCAGGATTCTTGTATCCTCACCTTTTCAGCGTGACTGACTACTAGGTGCTATGACGGATTACTAGTTCAGGAGAAAGATTAATGGCCGTACCGACTTCCTTGCCCAGCAGGATATCGTGCAACGTGTTGGCGACTATGGAGGAAAAAATGGGAATTTTTATATCTATACTGGTTAACTGCGGTCTGGCAAGGAGGCTGTAATCGGACTGGTCATACCCGATGATGGCCATGTCCCGGGGTATGACGTAGCCGTCATCCTGCAACCGGAGCATGCCCGCCAGAGCCGAGGCGTCATCGCAAAAGATGAGGGCGCTGGGCTTTCTCCCGGATTCTATCATCATGTCTACGGCCTCGATTCCCCCTTGGTAGCCACTGCTGCTCTCAATGACATGATCGTCATCCATGGGTAACTTGAAGAGCTTCATGGCGCGATGAAAGCACTTTACTTTATTTGCGGAGTTATAACTTCGGCTGTTGCGTACCAATATGATGTTCCGATGACCACGTTCCTTAAGATGCCCCACGGCAAGCTCCATTCCATAATTATGGTCCATGAGCACGGAATGGGCTTGCGGCAGATTGATGACGCTGTTTGTGGTCACAACCGGTGTGGAATGTAAATACCGTTTGATATCGCGTTCAATATTGATGTCGGAGAACACCGAACCGACAAAAATAACGCCGTCGACCTTCTTCTCCGCCAAGATGCGCAGATAGTCTCTTTTTTTCTCTAACTTACTGGTGTTGCAGAGAAGAACACTGAATCCCCAGTTGAAGAAATGGTTTTCGATTGTATACGCAGTCTGCGCGAAATGGATATTGCGTATATCCGCCATTATCACGCCTACGGTACGCATTGAATTGCGCACTAACCCCCTTGCCAAGGCATTGGGCGTGTAGTTGTTCATCTCCAGCACAGCCAGAACGCGTTTGCGAGTATTCTCGTTTACTTTGTCTGGATTATTCAAAACGCGCGATACCGTGGAAATCGATACCTGTGCTTTGGCTGCAATATCGTAAATGGTCATCATAGTGCCCTCCCCAATCAACTTGAGGAAAAACGTCTTTTATTCCTGAAGACGGAAGAATTCGAACAAAAAATTACTTGCGCCCGATCTATCTACGGATCAGATATTGTACCGCCTCATAATGATGTACATGAAGAGAAATAGTTGACAACGATCATGCATTAATCTATCTTTCCCTTATCTTTATGAAAGCGCTTTCACAAAAGCTTAATAGCGCACAAACCATAAGCTGTATTAACATAAATCAAAAGATATCCGCGTTTCTCGGTCTGGCCGATCGGATGCGGGGGAAGTATTTTTTAGTCGTATCTGAAAAGGGAGGAACGCATGAAAAATTTCTCGTGTAGGACATTGTTTGCCGGTTTTTGTCTCGTAGTCTCGATGGTGTTCGGTACTGGATTGGCGCAGGCGCAAGACTACCCCAACAGGCCGATTCGTATGATTGTGCCGTTCCCGGCGGGTGGTGGTGTTGACACGGCGGCGCGCATCTTCGCACAACCTTTGTCGGAACGCCTTGGCAAGCCAATCGTGCTTGAGAACAAGCCGGGCGCTGCTGGCAACATTGGCAGTTCCCTGGCGACCCAGGAAAAACCTGACGGTTATACCCTGTTGCAGGGTTCGGCGGCGCCGCATGGGATTAATCCGCACATCTACAGGAACCCCGGCTTCGATCCGATCAAGGATTTCACTTTCATCGCCCATGTTTATAGCGCCCCGAGCTTCCTGGTCGTACCGACCAACTCGCCGTTCAAGACCGCGCAGGAACTCGTCGACTATGCCAAGGCCAATCCGGGGAAGCTTAACTATGGCACCAGCGGCATCGGTTCGGGACAGCACATGTGGGTCAGCTTGTTCATGTATGCTGCCGGCTTTGAAGCGACTCATGTCCCTTACAAGGGCACGAGCCCCATGGAAACCGCGCTCATTGCCGAGCAACTCGATTTCTCGGTCGATTTGCCGACCTGCCTGCCGTTCATCCAGTCAGGCAAGATGCGTGTGCTCGGCGTAGCCTCGAAAGTGCGTAACGCAGCAATGCCGGACGTTCCTACGCTCGATGAGTTGGGTATTCCCGGTGTTTACTCGTCGACCTACTACGGTATCCTGGGCCCGGCCAACATGCCGAAAGATATCGTCGACAGGCTGAACAAAGAGGTCAATGCGATCCTTCAGACCGACGAAATCCGTGCGCGCCTGGCCAAGATGGGAGTCGAGTCTGGAAGTGGAACGCCGGAAGAGTTCAAGGCTTTTGCCGAGGAGGATCTCAAGCGTTATGGGGTTCTTCTCAATAGAATCGGTGTCGAGAAGATCGACTGAAATCGCTTGCAAGCCACGCTGTGTGTGCGGCTGACCGGAGTGGGGAAAAATGCCTTTTTAGCCGTATCCAAATGGAGGATTGCATGAAAAAGTTCTCGTGTTGGACATTGTTTGCCAGTTTCTGTCTCGCGGTTCCGTTATCGTTCGTTGCCGGAGCGGTTCAAGCACAGAATTATCCCAACAAGCCGGTTCGCTTGGTCGTACCTTGGCCGGCAGGTGGCGGTACCGACACTTCCGCGCGCATGTTTGCTCAGCCCTTGTCCGAGCGTCTCGGCCAGCCGATCGTGATCGAGAACAAGCCGGGCGCCGGCGGCAATATCGGCAGCGCTGTGGTAGCACAGGAAAAACCGGACGGCTACACCCTGTTGCAGGGTTCGGCCGCGCCGCACGGGATCAACCCACATCTCTACAAAAATCTCGGTTTCGAGCCAATCAAGGATTTCACCTTCATTGCTCATTCCTACAGCGTTCCGAGTTTCCTGGTCGTGCCAGCCAACTCGCCGTTCAAAACCGCGCAGGAACTCGTTGACTATGGTAAGGCCAATCCGGGCAAACTCAATTTTGGTTCCAGCGGCATCGGTACGGGGCATCACTTGTACAGTATCATGTTCATGAACGCGGCCGGTTTCGAAGCTGTTCATATCCCCTATAAAGGTGGGAGCCCCATGGAGACCGCACTCGTCGCCGGACAAATCGACTTTTCACTCGATCCGCCGACCTGCCTGCCATTCATCCAGGCCGGCAAGATGCGCGTGCTCGGCGTCGCATCGAAAGTACGCAACGCGGCGTTGCCGGACGTTCCCACGCTTGATGAGCAAGGTATTCCCAACGTGTACTCGTCGACCTATTTTGGTCTTTTAGGGCCGGCCAACATGCCGAAAGATGTCGTCGACAGGCTGAATAAAGAGATGAATGCGATTATTCAGAGTGACGATATGCGCGCTCGCCTGACCAAGATGGGAGCTGAGCCAGGCAAGGGAACGTCCGAGGAGTTCAGGGCCTTTGCGGAGGCGGAACTTAAGCGCTTCGAGGTTCTTGTTAAAAATTCCGGCGCCGACAAGATCGAGTGATACAAACGTACTGCAGGGCGCTGCAGAAATTGAAGAAAGCATCCCCGGCGCGTGGTTTGGCCGACCGGATTTGGAAGAAGCATTTTTTTAGTCGTATCTGAATAGAGAGGAAAGCATGAAAAAGTATTCGTGCAGGACTTTACTCGCCAGTTGCTGTTTTGTGGTCCCGATGGTGCTCATCGTCGGGGCGGCTCAGGCGCAGAATTACCCCAACAGGCCGATCCGTCTGGTCGTGCCGTGGCCGGCGGGCGGCGGCGTCGATACTGCCGCGCGCATCATCTCGCAGCCTTTGGGCGAGCGTCTCGGCCAACCCATCGTGATCGAGAACAAACCGGGCGCCGGCGGCAACATTGGCACCGCCGTGGTGGCGCAGGAAAAGCCGGACGGCTACACCCTGTTACAAGGCTCGGCGGCGCCGCACGGAATCAACCCGCATATATACAAGAGTCTCGGCTTCGAGCCGATCAAGGACTTCACTTTCATTGCTCATTCCTATAGCGCCCCGAGCTTCCTGGTCGTACCAGCCAACTCGCCGTTCAAGACCGCGCAGGAACTCGTCGACTATGCCAAAGCCAATCCAGGCAAACTCAACTTCGGCTCCAGCGGCATCGGTGGGTCGCACCATGTGTTCGTTTCCCTGTTCATGGAGCGTGCCGGTTTCGAAGCAGTCCATATTCCCTACAAGGGTACGAGTCCCATGGAGACCGCGCTCGTCGCCGGGCAGGTCGACTTCTCGCTTGATCCGCCGACTTGTCTGCCGTTCATCCAGTCTGGCAAGATGCGCGTGCTCGGTGTTGCCTCGAAAGTGCGCAACCCGGCGATGCCGGATGTTCCCACGCTCGATGAACAGGGTATCACCGGTGTTTACTCGTCGACCTATTATGGCATCCTGGGGCCGGCCAACATGCCCAAGGAAATCGTCGATAGGTTGAACAAGGAGGTCAATGCGATTCTCCAGACTGATGAAATCCGTGCGCGTTTAACCAAGATGGGGGTCGAGTCCGGCAAGGGAACGCCAGAAGAGTTCAAGGCCTTCGCCGAAGAGGATCTGGAACGGTACGGGGTTCTCATCAAGAGAACGGGCGCCGACAAAATCGACTGAACACCGCGCAGGCAGGCGAGCGCGTGATCGGGTCGTGGCGCGTTACGACATGAGCCCGAGTGTTATCGGCTGTCTTATCAGCTTTGTGTAATTGCGATCAGGAGGCAGGCATGTCGTTTGAAACTTCAGCACTGGCGAAAGGCCAGCAGATTGTCGGTACCGGGCTCATGTTCCCCGAGGGGCCTGTCGTCTGTGCGGACGGCTCAGTGCTGCTCGTGGAAATTGAACGCAAGACCATCAGCCGCGTGCAGCCGGATGGTAAGATTGAGGTCGTCGCCGAGCCGGGCGGTGGGCCCAACGGCCTGGCTTTCGGCCCCGACGGCGCGCTTTATGTTTGCAACAATGGCGGTTTTCTCTTTCAGATGCTGGATGGTGTAAGGCGCGTGCGTGCCGGCGTGCCGGAGGGATACGCCGGCGGATGGATCGAACGTCTGGACTTGTCGACCGGCAAGCGGCAGGTGCTCTACGATCGCTGTGGCGAACATCGCCTGGTTGGGCCAAACGATCTCGTCTTCGACCATCATGGTGGATTCTATTTCTCGGACCACGGGAAGAGATATCCACGCTACAGGATGAATGGCGGGCTCTATTACGCCAAAGCCGACGGAACATCCATCGTCGAGGTAGCCTATCCACTGGTTTCACCCAACGGTGTTGGACTGTCTCCAGACGGCAAGACCGTCTATGTGGCAGAGACCGAGACTGCGCGACTGTGGGCTTTTGATCTCGAGGCGCCTGGCAAGGCGAAACGACCTTCATCACCATCGCCGAATGGCGGTCGCCTGGTTTTCGGTCCGGGCGGCTACCAGCGCTTTGATAGCCTGGCTGTTGACGCCCAAGGTAACATCTGCGTCGCGACCCTGGCCACTGGATGCATCAGTGTCATCAGTCCGAGTGGACAGTTGATTCGTCAGGTGCTGACTGGTGATTCGATGACGACCAATATCTGTTTCGGTGGGGAAGATATGCGAACAGCCTACATTACGCTATCCGGCACGGGCCGACTGTTGAAAATGGAATGGCCCGAGCCTGGTCTGCGTTTAGCTTTCGAAGACGGACGATAAGCCAAAAGCGTCATTCAACATTAATTTTTGGCGTTTGTATTGAAAAATTTTTCTTATATGGCTAAAAAGGCTTGACAGCAAAGGCACAATGTCCTAGGATTTCATGAAAGCGCTTTCATGAGTGCTTGGTTGGGTGTAATTTCAAGCAACACTACAAAAGGCTCAATTCACCAAGGAGGAGAGAAGCAATGAACTGGAAGCTGGAAACAGGAGCATTTGAACTGACGAACCTGAGTCACGTTGGGATAGCGGTCAAGGATGCCGAAGCGACGGCCAAATGGTTGTCATCGGTGTGGAACATCGGAACACCGCAGGTATTTGACTACGAACCCAAGAAAGACGAATTGTTCGTAGGCGAACCGTTCAAAGTCAGGATCGTCAACATCAAGTTTGGCGCGTTCCCGATCGAACTGCTGCAACCGATGGATGATAAATCCATCTGGGCCAAATTCATCAAAGAAAAAGGCGAAGGTATCCACCACGTCGCCGTAGGCGTCTCCAACTACAAGGAACACGTTGCCAAGATGCGGGCGCAAGGACACCCGGAACTCGTTTCCGCCATCTTCGAAGGTGAAGAATGGTGCTACTTCGACACGTCCCCTGGTGGAATCGTGATCGAATACCGCGAAGAATATAAGAAAAAATAAGAAGAAAAATTAGAGAAGCGTTAATCAAACCAGAAGTCGTTTTTGACGAATGCTAGAGTCCGGAAGAATCAGCTATCTGGATCTCTAGTTTTCGTCGAAAAAGCGATATTCCCAGCCTGAGTCGGTAGGGCGGATTGAAAGACCTTATTTTTAACAGCACCTGAAATCTGAATATATTGGGAGGACCATATGAAAAAAATTATTAACGAGCCAGGGCGGTTCGTCGAAGAATTCATGGAAGGCATTTTATTGGCCTACGGTGACCGGGTACAGTGCCTGGATCCTGAAAAACGTGTTCTGGTGCGCAAGCAAACCGCGCCCAAAGGTAAAGTAGGCATCGTCACGGCGGGCGGCAGCGGGCACCTCCCCGTATTTCTGGGCTATGTAGGCGAAGGTCTACTCGACGGTTGCACCGTAGGGAACGTATTCGCCTCCCCGTCGGCCAACAAAATGGCCGACACCATCAAAGCCTGCGATTTCGGCAGCGGCGTCCTCTGCCTGTTCGGCAACTACGGTGGCGACCGCATGAACCTCGAACTCGCCTGCGAGACAGTAGAATTCGAAGGCATAAAAACACGTAAGGTACTGGTCAAGGACGATGTCGCCTCCAGCCCCAAAGAATCCGCGGACAAACGCCGTGGCGTCGCGGGCCTGGTCTACGCCTACAAAATCGCCGGCGCCGCTGCTGCCGCCATGAAGAGCTTGGATGCCGTTGCGGACCTGACCCAGAAAGCACTGGACAACACGCGCAGCATGGGCGTAGCACTCTCGGCTTGCATCGTACCGGAAGTCGGAAAAGCCACCTTCCATGTCGGAGAAAACCAGATCGAAGTCGGCATGGGCATCCATGGCGAACCCGGCATCGAAGTCCACGAAATGATGAGCGCCGACCAGGTCGCCCAAACCTTGCTGGATAAAATCGTCGCGGACATGCCCTTAGCCAAAGGCGACGAAGTATCCGTCATGATCAATGGTCTAGGCGCGACACCGCTGGAAGAACTGCTGATTGTTTACCGCAAGGTAGCGCTCCTATTGCAAGACAAAGGCATCTCGATCTACATGCCGCATATCGGAGAGTTTGCTACATCCATGGAAATGGCCGGACTATCGCTCACGGTCTTAAAACTGGACGCGGAACTCAAAGAACTCTTGCGCGCACCGGCCTCGACACCTTTTTATACGAACCACAACAAATAAAAGCTTGTCACAGGCAGGAAGAAGAGATAGAGAAGGTTTTGCGCAAATAATGAAAGCGCTTGCATAGCCGTGAAAATGACATTCTCGTGTTGTCCAGCGATCGAAAAGGAGAAGAAATTGGATTTGGCGTCTTTGAAAGCAGCCGTAGCCTCAATCAGCAAGCTCATCACCGAAAACCGTGATTATCTGATCAAACTTGATCAACAAAACGGAGACGGCGACCTGGGCATCTCCATGAGTGACGGCTTCAATGCGATTAGTGGTTATTTACAAACTGCGGAAGAAACCGACCTGGGCAAACTGTTTTTCCAGATGTCGAAAATCTTCAATGACAAAGCGCCCTCCTCGCTCGGCACGATTTTAAGCTTCGGCCTGATGGGCATAGCCCGAGCGCTCAAAGGCAAAGAAAGCGCGGACTTGACCGAGACCACGGGTGCTCTCCAACAGGGCATCAATACGATCATGGAAAAAGCGGGTTCCAAGCCTGGAGAAAAAACCATTCTGGACTCGTTATGCCCTGCCCTGGAAGTACTGCGAGCGCATAGCGCGGAAGGCGACAAGAAAAAGGCTTTTGCCAAGGCCGCGGCCGCGGCGGCCAAAGGATCGGAGGACACCCGCCAGATGCTGCCCAAACATGGACGCGCCGCCTACTATGGGGACAAAAATCTTGGGGTTTTGGATGGTGGATCAGTCGTCGGAAAATTGATTTTTGAGGCGATCTCTGACTATTGCAATACCCAGAATAAGTAACATTTAAGCACATAAATCTCAGTGAATTTTTTGGAGGGCCAGGATATGAATGGAAAGTTCCCAGCCGGCGTAGCGGTGGTGGGTGTCGGTGACATCGAGTTCGGTAAGTTGTACAAGGAAAAGAACCTGACTGAACCGAGAGATCCTTATAAGATGGCGGCGGAAGCATTCAAGAATGCGCTGGATGATGCTGGCCTGAAAAAACAGGATATCGACGGTGTTCTGTGCGTGCGAGATATCAAGAAGTATGAATACTTCTGCTACAAGGTCGGTATCGATAAACCTCGCCTGGTCAATGGATTGGAATCGGCTGGTCGCCAGAGCGGGCTTGCGTTGCAATATGCCGCAATGGCGATTGCATCTGGTATGGTTAAAACCGTGGCCGTGGTTTACTCAAACCATAGCCGCACGGCCGCCTTCAATTACGGTGGCGACGGCGACGGTGGCGACCCCTTCGGCATTCTGCACGGCATGACTTCTCCCGGCGCGCAGGTAGCCGCCATGTTCAATCGCTACCGTCATGAATTCGGTGCCAGTGAAGAGAGTCTCGGCAAGGTTGCCATCTCCAATCGTTATCATGCATCGCTGAACCCCAAGAGCGTCATGACCAAGCTGATAAGCATGGAAGATTATCTGGGGGCGCGCTACATTACAGAACCTTTCCGTCTCTTCGACTACTGTCTGATCAATGACGGCGCAGTCTGCATCATTCTCTCCTCTATCGAACGCGCCAAGGATATGCGTAAACCCGTGGTTGAAATGATTGCTACCAGCGCTTGTGGCGACATGGCTTCGTCCTACATGAAGGAAGACTTCTTCTATAAAGGCGTCCAATTGGTTGCCAACGACCTGTACGCGACGGCTGGCGTGAAAGCCACCGACATGAACAGTCTCCAGATATATGATAATTTCACCGCCACGATACTGTACTCGCTGGAAGGCTTAGGGCTTTGCGACCGAGGTGGCGCGGGACACTATATCGATACCGTGGGCATCACGCATGGAAAAAGTCCTCGTCCGGTCAATACCAGTGGCGGGCACACGTCGGAAACCTACATGCAGGGTTTCAACCATCAGGTGGAGTGCGTTCGGCAGTTGCGTGGTGAATGCGGAGCGCGGCAAGTCCCGGACAGCAAGCTTTCCTTGTATATCTGTGCGGCTCCTATCATATCCGGCCACATTTTTGCCAGAAGATAAAAGGAGAAAAAATCATGAAAGAAGCATTACGCGAAAATGTCGCCAGCCTGTCGCCGGTGATCACCGAATTTGAAAAGCCTTTCTGGAACAGCCTGCAAAACGGGCAGCTCATGGTTCAGAAATGCCCTGAGTGCGGGCATGTGCAGTTCCCACCCTCCCCTGTTTGCTCTAACTGTCTGTCGGACACGGTACAGTGGGTTAATTGTTCCAACAAGGCGACACTCTGGTCGTGGGTCGCGTTCCACAAAGCCTACCTTGAACCCTATGGTGACGTTCCCTACGGCGTGGTTCTCGCCAAGCTGGAAGAAGGCCCCATCGTCACCGGGAGAATGTCGGCGGAAACTGTGTCGACTACGGCCTTTGACGCACCGCTACGCGCAACGTATGTCAAGACGGCTGATGGCACCGTTCTGGTGGAATTTGTCCCCGAAAAATAGTCGGACTTAACTGAATAACTTGGAGAAAAGTGCTGCAATGACGATCAAAACTGAACAGACGACCGGCCCTCTGAACGGGTTCAAGATTCTGGACTTTACACGGGCGTATGCCGGTCCTTACGCAACGATGATGCTCGCAGATATGGGCGCCACGGTCATTAAAATCGAACCTCCGGAAGGCGATCCCACCCGACAGCTTGGCCCGTATCTCAACAAGGAAGACAAGGATTGCGGTTTGGGCGGTTTCAACAGCAGCGTCAACCGCAACAAGAGAAGCATCTCCCTGAATCTGAAAAACCCCGATGCGCAAAAGGTTGCCCAGGAGCTTGCCAAGGAGTGTGACGCGCTGATACTGAACTTCAGCACGCCGAAAATCATGTCCAAATACAACCTGGACTACGACACGATCAAGAAAATCAATCCCAAGATCGTGTACGTGTCCATCAGCGGCTATGGCACGAACCGCATCGTGCCGTCTCTTTACGAGGGCAAACCCACCATTGACATGATGATGCAGGCCGAAAGCGGAACCCTGAGCATCACCGGTTCTCCGGATGGAGAGATGTATAAAGTAGGTCCTGGCATCGGCGATACCTATACGGGAACGTGCGCGATAGTTGCCATGTTGGCCGCCTTGCTGCACACCAAACAGACCGGCGTCGGCCAGTTCATCGATATCGCCATGATGGATTCCATGGTCATGCTCAGCGAGAGAATTCTCTATCAGTATGCCTATACCGGCGTATCGCCCAAGCCGATCGGCAACCGCCATCCATTGCAATCGCCCTACAGCCTGTATCACACCAGCGACGGAGCCATTGTCCTCGCGGCTTTCCCTGACAGGTATTGGGACAGGCTGGTCGAAGCCATGGATCTCGACATCCTGCGCAACGACCCCCGGTTCAAGACAAAGGAAACAAGGTTGCAGAATCAGGATGAGCTGGACAAGGTCATCGAAGGTTGGACGTCCACCCGTACAAAAGCCGAAGCGATGAAGGTTCTTGACAAGCAGGGTTGCCTTGCTGCGCCAGTCAACACAGCGGCTGACCTCTTCAGCAACGAGCAGATCGCCAAACGCGAAATGCTGGTCGAAGTCGAAGGACATCCGAAGACCAAACAAAAAGTCAAGATTACTGGCACTCCGTTCAAATTCTCGGAAACGGCCGCGCAGATCTACCACAGAGCACCGCTTAACGGAGAAGACAGCGTCGATCTCTTGCAGCAGTTGGGGTACGACAAGACCAAGATCGATGAGTTAATCAGCAGTGGGAGCGTCGTGGTTCCGAAGTTATAGACAACAGAGAAGGTGAAATCAATTACTGATTACCCCGTTTGAGGCTCTGCCTGAAAACAAGGCCTGAACAAAGATTGAAAGGAATTAGATCATGACAATTCTGGAAAAAGTGGCAGATTACACATTGACATTGCAACTTGAGAAAATGAAGCCAGATGCGGTCGAAACAGGGCGATCATTTTTTATGGACACGCTCGGTTGCATTATTGCGGGTTCTCAACAAAAACCCTCTCTTATTGCTTTCGATTTTTGCAAAAAAATGTATGGGGAAGAAAGAAAATCCGCAACAGTGTTTGGAAGCGGTGGAGTGAAATTGAATACTTGCGGCGCGTCTTTTATCAATGGAATTTCGTCTCATTTCCATGATTACGACGATATGTTGCCTACCTTGAGCGGGCATCCGAGTGCAGCCGTATTGCCGTGCGTGTTGGCCTTGTGCGAAGAATTGAACAAAAGTGGGAAAGACGCTTTAGAAGCATATATAGCGGGCGTAGAAATCGTAGACATAATGTCAAGAGGACTCAACTCGAAAACTTTGGTGCACTATAGTAAGGGTTGGCATTCAACGCAGACAATTGGTATTTTCGGCGCGGCTGCCGCTGCCGGCCTATTATTGGGTTTGACGAAAAAAGAATTGATCACCGCATTCAGCATAGCCGCGAGCGAATCGTGTGGATTGCAGGGAAATTTCGGCACAATGACCAAGGCATTTCACGCGGGTCGTGCTTCGGAAAAGGGTATTTTGGTAGCAAGGCTGGCGCAATCCGGTTTCACAGCTAACCCGGATATCATGGAAATGGATGGCGGTTACACGAAGGCGACCGCCGATGGTTTTCTGGATAAGGACTGGATGCTGGAGCGGATGCAAACGCGGGAATCGGCTTTCATCGATCCAGGCATTACGATGAAACCTTATCCGTGTTGCAAATGCACTCATAACATCATCGATGATATCTGGAATCTGATGACTAAGTATAAATTCAAGAACGATGATGTGGAGAAGGTATTGGTCCAGGCTCAGCCGCTGTCTGTTGCCTGTTTGAAGTATCCTGAAGCGAAAACGATGCTGGAAGGAAAATTCAGCGCCCAATATGGTGTGGCTTTGGTGTTGGTTAACGAGAAACTTCCTGGAATTCCTCATTTTGATGGTACTGAAATTACCAATCAGCGTGTACTGGAAACGATGAAAAAGGTGCAGATGGTTCAGGACGACAGTATTGCCGGAGGAAAGTTTTTTGCCGGGAATTGGGAAACGAGAATGATCGTGACACTCAAGGATGGCAGAGAACTCAAGGAGTCTGTGGTATATGCGCGTGGAGAGGCCCAAAATCCAATGACGCAGGGACAGGTTCTTGATAAATTCAGAGAGTGCATGAATATCTCCTTGTTCCCGGAAAAATCAGAAACTGTAGTCGACATGTTGCAAAACCTGGCGAAGCTATCTTCGGTTCGGGAACTCGTTGGCGCCATTGAAAATGCTGCGAGACCAATAGCTCGGTAAAGGTATAAGAACAAAGAGGTGTGCTGCTGCTGTTCTTACTGTAGCTTCGGTCTCGCAATAGTCATTGTGTGAGAGAAAAAGCCTTTGCTGTAAATGGGATGTGTGCTGGATGACCGGAGTGAGAGAGTTATTTTTCCGCTCTGGATCGGGGAGAGCCGTATGTGGTATGGGTCAATTGTCTTTGTGGTGTAGTCGTGCTTTTTAATCCTTTAAGTATTCCTCAGGAGGGAAATGAACATGAGAACTATGCGAAAAGCTGCTGCTGTTTTTACTGTGATCTCGGCCTCGCTTTTGTTTGCCGGTAGTGCCGATGCTCAGATGATGAGAGATAAGTACAATATTCTTTTGTTGACCGACCTCTCTTCGTCCTATTCCGAATCATCGGGGCCGGGTGATGTTGCGGCCGCCAAGCTTGCCATTGAAGAATTCGGCGGCAAGATCAACGGTGTTCCCATCAATCTCATCACCGCCGATACCAAACTGGATCCGGCAGTGGCGGTCAACAAGGCAAGAGAGTTGATCGACACAGTGGGATTGAGCCAGATCACCAGCCTGTCCGGTTCGTCAGTAGCCCTTGCCGTTGGTAAGCTGGCCAACGAACGAAAGGTTTTGACAACCGTCGCTGATGCCGGCACAACCCGTTTGACCAATGAAGATTGTGCCAAGTATGTTTTCCATATCGGTTACAACACCAACGCGATGTCTATTCCGGTAAAAATGTTGATCAAGGACGGGGTGAAAAAGTGGTATTTGATCTCAGCCGACATGGCTTTCGGCAAATCGCTGCGCGATTCTTTCGCCAAGGCGATCAAGGAAAGCGGTGGTGAACTTGTTGGCGAAGATCTCACGCCTTTTCCGGCGGACGAGTTCTCCAGTTATCTGCTCAAGGCCAAGGCTTCCGGCGCTCAGGGTGTTGGTCTGCTTTCGTCGGGCCAGGATCTGCGCAATGTGGCCAAGCAAGCCTACGAATTTGGTCTTCTCGAAGCCGGCATCAAAATCGTTCCGGGACAGTTGAATCTTTCCGACGTCAAGGGAAGCGGGGCAGAGGTATGGGCGGGTTCTCTGGCCGCTCTGATTTCGTACTGGGACTTTGATGATGAAACCCGGAAGTTCGCTGCGCGGTTCCACAAGATGATGGGATTCCATCCGGGTGACACCCACTCCTCAAATTATGTGGCGGTTCGGGAAGTACTGAAGACCGTGGAGAAGCTCGGTACTGATGACCCTGACAAGGTGGTAGCCGCGCTTGAAGGTTTGAAGACAGGTGACGCGATTTCCCGCAATGCGACGTGGCGTAAAAAAGACCACATGGTGGAACATGATTTCTATGTCGGGGAAGGCAAGCAACCGAAAGACATCAAGGATGAGGATTATTTCAAGATTATCGCCACGATTCCTGGAGCAGAAGCGCTCGGTTCGGAATCCGAAAGTACCTGCAAACATGACTGGTAGGGGATAAATTATCCGTGGCCGAATGTTGATACTGATACAAAAGGCATTGGGCCGCGGAAGTCTGTTTCTCAACTTCTAATAAAAACGCTGATTTACTTGTCACCCCGGTGAATGCCGGGGCTCGCTTCGCTGTCTTTGGGGAACCTCGGTTTTCGTCGAGGGGACGGGATTTTATCAGAGGTTATTACTGCCACACGCAGGAGAAATGATGTCTTATTACATCTCGCTTCTTTTTAACGGGCTTGTCAGCGGCGGCTTTGTAGCGTTGATGAGTTTGGGTATGAGCATCATCTTCGGCATGATGCGCATCGTCAACTTCATGCACGGATCCCTCTACATGCTGGGGGCGATCATTGCCTATTTTCTGGGCTTTTATTTCGGTGCTTCCATCTGGATCGGGATGCTGGCCGCATCGATTCTGGTGGGAGTCCTGGGGGCTATATTGGAGCGAACGCTCATCCGCCGTCTCTACGGCTTGGATCTGGCGTACATTCTTATTCTGACTACCGGCCTATCGCTGTTCCTTGAAGACACCGTCCGGAACTTCTACAGTGTTACCTCTTCCGCACCCTTCCTGGTGCCGCAGGTGCTCAAGGGAGCGGTCAATCTTGGTTTCATCGTCTATCCCAAGTATCGCCTGTTTGTTGTCGTCGTATCGATCCTCCTGTGCCTGGGTACCTGGTTCGCCTTGGAGCGCACCCGGCTCGGCGCACTGGTACGGGCAGCGTCCGAGCGTCCGAGTCTGCTCAAGTGTTTCGGCGGTAATGTGCCACTATTGATCTCGGGATCGTTCTTTTTCGCCTGCGCGCTGGCCGGGCTGGCCGGCGCATTGTCCGCGCCAATGCGTAACGTCTCACCCTACATGGGCCAGGAAATGATCAACATCGTGTTCGCCGTCGTGGTGGCGGGCGGCATGGGATCGATCGCCGGGTCGGTGGTGATGGGCTTCGCCTCGGGTATCCTGCAAGCTCTGATGGCCATTGTTTACCCGCAGGCATCGACGGTCATTATTTACGTCCTCATGCTGGTCATTCTTGTCGTCCGGCCAGGCGGTATTTTCAGCGGTGTCGATATCTCGCAATTCCCACTACACTACACGCCGATGACCGAGCGGGTTAGAGCGTTCTTCCTCAGCCGGCCCGCTGCCATGGTCGCCCTGGCAGTTGGCTTCCTGCTTCCCTGGTTCGTCTATCCGATCCTCGCCACGGACATTATTCTGTGGGGGCTCTTCGCCGTTGGGTTCGACCTTCTTTTTGCCTATGCCGGTCTGCTTTCTTTCGGACAAGCGGCCTATTGGGGAACTGCGGCCTATGTGATGGGCGTGTTAGCCATGACGTTCGGCGCGCCGACCTGGTTGGCCTTCATTGCGGGTGTTGCCATCAGTACGACGCTTGGGCTTTTTTTCGGTCTCATACTCGCGCGCAAAAAGGGCATCTATTTCTCGATGATTACCTTTGCCATCTCGGCGATCATTGCCTTCGTCGTCAACCAGTTCGCCGACTATACGGGTGGCGAGGACGGACTGCATGGTCTCTCGCGCGGCACACTGTTCGGGATGGATTTGCAGAACGACCGAGTCTACTACCATGTTTGTATGGCAATCGTCATTCTGGTTATTTTCTTTTTGTGCCGGCTTCTCAAGTCTCCGTACGGCCTCTCTCTGCTGGGCGCCCGCGAAAACGAGCGGCGAATGATGAGCGTCGGTTACAACGTCTTTTTCTTGCGGCTCAAGGCCTATGTCCTGTCGGCTTTCATCGTCAGTACTGCGGGCGCGCTTTACGCCCTCAACCACCAGTTCGTGACGCTTGAGATGGTCAATTGGCGAGCCTCCGGAGAGCCCGTCATGATGACCTTGCTGGGTGGAGCGGGTACTATATTCGGACCTGTTCTCGGGGCTGGCATCGTAGTCGTGATGCGCAATGCATTGTCCTCGATCACCGATAACGGCAGCCTGTATTTGGGCCTGTTGTTTATCACGGTCATCTTGTTCGCTCGTCGTGGTATCCTGGGTGAATCACTGCATAATATTCTGGACCGCCAGCAGAACACTTCTCCTCATAACGGTTCCGATGGCAAGACGGCTGGAAACCATTCCGAACCCGTTCATTCCAGCAAGGAGGCCGCAGATGTTGATTGAAAGCAATCATGCCCAAGTAGCGGTCGGCCCGATACTTGAACTGAAAACGGTGACTAAGTCCTTTGGCGGCTTCATCGCGGTAAACAACGTCAACCTGGCTCTGGAAAGAAAACCGGTTTATGGGATTATCGGGCCCAACGGCGCTGGCAAGACGACCCTGTTTCATCTGTTGAGTGGCTTCCTCAATCCCTCGCAGGGCCAGATGTTATTCCATGGGCAGGACATCACGCACCTCCCGCCGGAACAAGTGGCTCGTCGCGGGCTCGTTCGCAGTTTCCA
Organism: Betaproteobacteria bacterium; assembly: GCA_025997075.1. GTDB lineage: Bacteria > Pseudomonadota > Gammaproteobacteria > Burkholderiales > Rhodocyclaceae > Propionivibrio. Next base: position 24,712 of record BNUC01000029.1, read on the forward strand.
GATCACCAGCATTTTTTCGCACCTGACGGTTCTCAATAATATCGTGTTGTCGATTCAGCGCCGGCAGACTGGCGGAACCCGGCTGTTCGCCAAATCCGATTGGCGCGATGAGTACCTCGGCGAAGCGAATAATCTGCTCGACGAAGTGGGGATTCCGCCTTCGCTGCGTGAGTCTCCGGCCAACGATCTGCCCTATGGCCTGAAACGGGCGGTCGAACTTGGCATCTCGTTGGCGGCGCAACCGGAAGTCCTGTTGTTGGATGAGCCCACGGCGGGAATGAGCTTGCAGGACATAGGCCGCACCACGGAACTGATCGCTCGGCTTTCCAAGGAACGCATGGTAGTCGTGGTCGAGCACAATCTTGGCGTGATCGCCGATCTTGCTGACGAGATCATCGTCATGCAGCAGGGAAGCATTCTGACTCGCGGAAAATACCAGGACGTCAAGGTCGATCCGCGCGTCATCGAAGCCTATCTTGGTAAGAGGCATTGACATGCTGAAAATCACTAATCTCGATTCTTTCTATGGAGAGAGTCATGTGTTGCAGGGTATCGATTTGAACGTCGAGGCAGGCGAGGTCGTTACACTGATTGGCCGTAACGGGGCAGGTAAAACGACTACCCTGAAATCGATCATCGGCGATATCCCGCGGCGAACCGGCAGTATCGTGTTCAATAATGCTGAGATCATCAACGCGACCTCGGAACAAATTTGTAAAATGGGCGTTGGCTTGGTACCGGATGACAGAGGGATTTTTTCGACCCTGAGCGTTTACGAGAACCTGACTATCGGAAGGCCCGTGGGGCCACAGGCTTGGCCGCTGAGTCGGGTTTACGAACTGTTCCCCGTTCTAAAGGATCGGAATGCTCAAAAGGCGTCGTCTCTGTCAGGGGGCGAACAGCAGATGTTGGCTATCGCCCGGCCGCTCTATATGGGCTCCACGTTTCTGCTGCTCGATGAGCCGAGCGAGGGGTTGGCGCCGGTGATCATCGATGCCATCGGTTCCGCCATCCAGCAGATCAAGGCCGCCGGCCTGACAGTACTGCTTGTCGAGCAGAACCTGCCATTCGCGACCGAGGTCGCCGACCGGCATTACCTACTTGAGAACGGTAGAATCGTGCGTGAAATGAGCAACAGCGAAGTTGCCACGGAAGAAGAATCCTTGCTGGCCCATCTGGGCGTGTAACACGCGATGGCTAGTATTACGGAAAAGGAGTTTTGAATTATGGAATCCTATATTTTTGAAAATGCACGCATTCTCGATGGATCGTCGGACGAAGGCGAACAGGATCACTTTGTGCGGGTAGCCGGTAAGCTTATCGAAGAAGTGTCCGATCGGCCGATCAAGGACTCAAGCGCCAAACACATCGATCTGCGTGGAAAAACGCTAATGCCGGGCCTGATCGACTGCCATGTCCACATCAACTCCGGCGGTTCGCCCGACCCGTCCGTACTTTCACGGCTGCCCAGCGAACTGATTGCCTACCATTCCGTGAATATCCTGAAAGGCATACTGCACCGCGGGTTTACCACGGTTCGCGATGTGGGTGGCGCGACTTTCGCCCAGGTCCAGGCGATCGAACAAGGCATAGTCGAAGGACCACGCGTGGTCGGTTGCGGTAAAGGTTTCGTTCAAACAGGTGGCCATGTCGATGCGCGAACACGTTATGATCTGGACGATGGCGCTTATCATTTGACCCAGTTGGGTGCTTGTGCCCGCGTCGTTAACGGAGTCGACGCGTGCCGTCAGGCAGCACGCGACGAAATCCGCAAGGGAGCGCGTTTCCTCAAGGTTCATGCGGGTGGTGGTGCCGCTTCAATGTACTTCCCGCGGGCGTATTTGGCTTTCTCGCTGGACGAGTTGCGAGCTTTCAAGGAAGAAGCGGACAACGCCAGGATGTATATCTGCGTCCATACCCATTCGGATGAAGCCGTCCGACGTGCGCTGGATTGCCAAATTTGGTCGATTGAGCACGGAACTCTTATCTCGCCGGAAACCGCAGCCATTGCCAGACAGAGGGACGCCACCGTCACCCCCACCATCATTGCTTACGAAGCGCAGATTCGCGAAGCTAAAGCACTCGGCCTCGACCCGGAGGCCGTGGAACGGCTGAAATGGGTACGCGCCAGAGGGCCGGAGTCACTCGAAATCATGCAACAGGCCGGGGTCAAAATAGCCTATGGTAGCGATGTACTAGGGTCCATGTGGGACTATCAATCCGAAGAATTCCCCATCCTCACTGAAGTTTTACGGCCGATCGACGCGATCCGGACGGCGACGATCAACGCCGCCCGGCTGGTGCGCCTGGAAGGAAAAGTCGGAACGATCTCCACCGGCGCTTTCGCCGACCTGCTGGTGCTCGACGTTGACCCGCTGAAGGATATCTCGGCCTTGTGTGACCAGGGACGCCACATGTCCGCGATCATGAAGAACGGCGTTTTCGTCAAAAATCAGTTGAATGCGTGAGACCGAAACAACGGCTTTCATGTCGTTACTGTCTAAATAGGCCGTATGTGCATTAGGAAAAAAGGGAATTGTCATGCTGAAGTTGATAAAAGGCGGCACTGTTTATGCTCCGGAAAAAATTGGCATCAAGGATGTTCTGATTGCCGGAGACAAAATAATCAAGGTCTCAAATGATCTTATGCCTCCCGAAGGACTGGCGACCGAGGTATTCGATGCGTCCGGTAAAAGCGTGGTTCCAGGCCTGATAGATGCTCATATTCATATCACTGGTGCTGGCGGTGGAGGTGGATTTGATTCCAGGAGCACTCCAGCGCCTTTGACCCGATACACGAAGGCAGGAATAACAACATGTGTAGGATGTTTGGGTATAGATAAAATAGCTTTCAGCCTGGAAGAACTCCTATCGCGCGTCAAGGGTCTTGAGGCAGGAGGGCTTACTGCTTACATGATTTCCGGGTCTTACACTTTTCCATCCGTTACCATTACCGGATCGCTTGTGAAGGATCTTTACCTGATCGATAAAGTGATCGGAGTCAAGATAGCGCTCTGGGAAACGTTAGCAAGCCATCCTTCCGAGGAAGCGCTGATTCGGACGATCAGTGAAACGAAGCTCGGCGCGCGTCTGGGAAAAAAAGCCGGAGTCGTAGTTTCTCACATGGGAGACATCAAGGGAAATCCGACCGCTATCCCGGATCTGCTCGACAGAATCGGGATACCTAACGAAACCTTCGTGATGACGCACATCAATCGCAATCCGGATTTACTGAAACAAACGATCGCGTGCGGTAAACGAGGCACAATTCTCGACTTGACCGGAACCATACCCAACGAAGTCAAAATACAGCCCTCGAAAGCGTTGCGTATTCTTTTGGATGGTGGCGTTCCTCTTGAAAACATCACTATGACATCCGATGCCGGTGGCGCGTTGGTCCTTGAAAGCGGAGAAGGATTTGTGTTGCCATTCGATATTTGCATACATGAAATCCGGGATATGGTGAAATGTGAAGGATTTTCTCTGACTGATGCGCTGAAAACCATGACCATTAATCCGGCGCGTGTTTACAACTTGTCCCAAAAAGGGTGTCTGTCAGAGGGTAAAGATGCCGACATCGTTATATTGGATGAGGCATTGGAGGTAGACACAGTTTTCGCGCGAGGTAAGCTGATGTTACGAGAAAAGCAGCCAGAAACGTGGGGCCTTTTGGAGCGACAAGCCTTTTAAACATAAACCGTCGCCCTAAAGGAAAGAAAATGGAAAAATACAGTAACATTTTCAAAGAGATACTGATCAAAGGCATGTGCGCCAAAAATAGAATAGCCATGATGCCAATGGGAACCAACATGGCCGAACCGGATGGGAGCATTAACGAACGGCACATTCGGTATTACGAGCAGAGGGCTAAAGGTGGCGCGGGTCTCATCTTTGTGGAAAATGTCTGTGTTGATTTTCCTTTGGGGATGAACGGCCCTACGCAGCTCCGCTTTGACCACGATCAGTTTGTTCCCGGGATGTCAAGGCTGGTCAGTCTGATACACAAATATGGCGCATGTGCCGCTATACAGATCAATCACGCCGGAGCCGGCGCGATGCCGAGCCGTATTGGCATGCAATGCGCCTCTTCATCAAACATACCTTTTAGGGCAGGTACAGCGACGCCCCGTCCTCTTGAAAAGGACGAACTTTTCTTTATCATGGAGAAATACGGTCAATCGGCCAGACGCGCTGTCATAGCGGGTTTCGATTGTGTAGAAGTCCATTGCGGACACACTTATTTGATTAATCAATTTCTTTCCCCGTACTACAATCGTCGAACGGATGAATACGGCGGCAGTCCGGAGAATCGGGCGCGTTTTCCCCGTATGATTCTTGATAGTGTCCGTGAGGCCGTGGGGCCGGACTTCCCGATTAGTATGCGTCTGTCGGTGGACGACATGATCGAAGGTGGCAATCGACAAGAAGATGTACTTCAGCTTTTGGAGTATTTGAACGATCTGGTCGACATCTATGACGTTTCTGTGTGCGTAGGCAATTCCTTGTTTTATATGTTGAGCGGCATGCATTTCGAGGATGGTTGGCGTGCAGACATGACAAAGAAAGTTCGGGAAAAATTCCAGAAACCTGTCATTGTCCAAGGCAACATTCAAAAACCAGCGGTAGCGGAGCGATTGTTGTCGGAAGGGGTTGCTGACTTGATCGGCATGGGACGCGCCCTGATTGCCGATCCTCAGTGGGTAAACAAAGTACAGAAGGGATGCACCGAGGAAATACGCCCGTGCATATATTGCAATATCGGTTGCTCACACAGCCGTAACGTTGGCATGAAACCGATTCGTTGTACCGTTAATCCGGACATTATTGAAGAAAACGAATACCAGAGTCATCAAGTCAAGCAATTGACCAATGTCGTCGTCGTCGGCGGAGGGACCGCGGGACTGGAAGCGGCATGCACGGCGGCGGAAGTGGGATGCAACGCGTTTGTTCTGGAAAAAACTGCTCGAACTGGCGGTTTAGCGCGTCTGGTTTCCCGATTACCCGCAAAACGTCGTTTGGCCGACTTGAGCGATTGGCTGGAAATACGAGCGGACCACCTGAAAAATGTGCATATCCTGACCAATCAGAAGGCTACCCCCGACATACTTAAAGCCTTAAAGCCGCATATATTGGTCAACGCAACGGGTTCGACGTCATTACTTCCAAAAATTCCCGGCTTGCTTGAACACATTGACAAAAAAGAAGGCCATGTTTATTCAATTATCGGGCTGTTGAACAGACTGGAACAGTTCCAGAACTGCGAAGCTCAGGAAGTGGTCGTTGTTGGTGGTGGGGCTGTAGGATTGGACGTGGTGGAATATTTCGCTCTTAAAGGAGCGAAGACAATGGTAATCGAAATGATGCCTGCCGTGGGGCGCGACTTGGATTTTGTAACAAAAGTTTATATGGATGATTTCATCAAAAAACATGCCGTCACTGTGATGACCCATACTAAATTGCTAGAAGTGCAGGATCAGTGTTTTATCGTTGAAAGCCAGGGGATGCGCAAGTCCGTCCCGTTCCAGATTGGAGCCGTGTGTCTTGGCATGACGTCCGTCGGCAAAGGTATTGAAGAACTAAAAGACTATTGCGCTGAAAATGATGTTGTCTTTTTAAACATTGGCGACAGTAAACGTGCCAGAAAACTGATTGATGGCGCGGAAGAGGCCAGAGACATTCTTTTGACAATATCCTCAATGAATCTGTTTTGATGATTGATTTTAGGATAACGTGACATAAAAGGAGATTTCGCGTGAGTAATTACAAAATTTATCCGATTTTTGTAGGAATAACTACCAGAGATCGTTCGCAGTTAGCGTATCAGCTTGATCCTGGTAAAAAGGTCGAATCTCCGCTAATTTGCTGGTACCTCACCGACGGGAAGCACAAAGTCATGGTCGACACAGCGGGCGATCCAGCGGACGGTGTAAAGCACATGCCGTATACTCAAACGGAAGATCAACTTTTGGACCGCGCGTTACTCAAAATAGGCGTATATCCTAAGGATATCGATACGGTGATTCTGACCCATCTACACTGGGATCACGCTAGTAATAATCATTTGTTTCCCAATGCGAAGTTTTATGCGCAAAAGAAGGAATTACAGTACTGTGTGGCTCCCGTCACGGGGCACGAGAAGATATACGATCTTCCTGTCATATTCAAGACGAAGTACGAGATAGTCGATGGTGATGCTCAGATTCTGGATGGCATCTCGGTTACGCTGACTCCTGGTCATACGGACGGTTCGCAGACTGTGCTGGTGCAGACCGAGAAAGGGCTGTATGGTCTGGTTGGGGATTTATTCAATTTATACGTGTGTTGGGAATCGAATCCCAGACTCGTCAATGGACTACATACATCTATACAGGCATGTTACGACAGCTATGCAAAACTGGAAAAGCTGAACGCGTTTTTGCTGCCTGGGCACGACTACAGAATACTTGAAAAAAAATGTTATCCATGAGAGTCTATCGATTGATCGAACGCGTCTGCCAGGAATCCATAAATCATGATAGCGCTTGGAATGCCTGATAGTGTTCGTGTTGTATCTGACGTATTATTAAAGCAATGATAACTGGAATTTGTCATTACTTTTTAGTTATTTTGTGTACCAGCGCTATTTGTGTGATATGAATAAGCCAGCTTTTGTTTCCCCAGTGCAGTGAAACTTAGTAATAATGTCTAATTTTGGAGGGTAAAATGAGAATGAAATTTCTTGCTCGTTCCATGTTTGCACTTACGGCAACAGTCCTCATGTACGGGACGGCAGTTGCGCAGACGACAACCTTGCAATGGGGTGATCATTTGCCTCAGTGCTGTACCATGTGGGCAGGGGCTGGTCAGTGGATGGCCGAAGAGGTAGACAAACGCTCGAATGGAACGTTGAAATTCAATATCGCTTGGGGCGGAGTTTTGGCGACTGTCAGCGAAATCCCGACTGCGATTGAAACAGGCGTCATCGATATTGGAAACATCGTGACTCCGTATTTCCCCGATCTGCTTCCTGTAAACAATGCGATCCCATTTTTCTGGCCAAATTCGTTGAATCAGCGAGAAGTAGGTGAACTGATGCTGCGTTGGCACAAAGAGATTCCAGGTTTTTCGAAGGAATTAATCCGCTACAACGTTAAGCTACTCTCGGTTCGTCCGCTATCAAATTATGGTTTAGTCTGCAGGAAACCCGTTCGTACTCTCGCCGATTTCAAGGGCATGCGTTTGCGTACTTACGGCCTTGCCCTTCCTGCAGTCGCGGAGGCTTTGGGCGCAGTGTCAGTAGGCATGAGCGATGTTGAAATCTACGAGGCGTTTAGCAATGGCATTATCGATTGCGCCGCCCAGGATATCGGTAATCACGAAAATTTCAAATGGTATGAAGTAGCGAAGCACCACACCAGAATCCCATTGGGTGCATCTTGGGGGCATATCGTTGCTATTAATATGGATAAATACAATGCACTCTCGGATAGGCACAAGGCTCTTCTCGAAGAGTTGAAGGTCGAACATCTGAATGAAGTTGTACGACGGTTCGATATCGACAATGCCAAAATATTGAAACGATGGAAAGATACTGGCGATGTCGAAGTCTTCGATTTTCCTGAAAAGGAATTTCTTGATGTAGTTCTCAAGGATCCGAAAGTCATTGGTTTACATGAGGAGTGGAAAAAACGTGCTATGAAGGCCGGGCTATCGGAAGCGGAAGCTCAACGCGTCATGGATGATATTATGAAAAAATGATTTTCTAGGTTGTATATAGAAGCTAGAAGCCTGGCGAGACAGAAAAAGTCAAACCAGGCTTGATATGAAAAAAGAGGGCGGATGATGCAAAAAAATTTCATGAAGTTGTACAAGCTTTACAGCAAAGCTTTATCTGCAATGGCTGCTGCGGGTGGAGTTTGTGTTTTCTCCATTATGATACTCATCTGCGTCAATGCTTTTTCACGCAAGTTATTCAATCTCCCTGTGCCAGCATCGGTCGAGATTACCCAATCCTTGCTGGTGGGCGCAATTATGTTTCCTTTTGCTTATACGCTGTTAAGACGTGAACACGTAAATACGACTGTTTTGCTTTCGCGCCTTTCCGAGTCCTCCAGGCGACGAATATTTATATTGTGGATGTGTGTTGGTTGTTTGTTGTTTTCTCTTGTTACCTATGGCACTTTTCAATATGCGCTGAGATCTTATCGGATGAACGAATTAGTCTGGGGGGCGACGATCCAGTTTCCGTTGTGGCCAGCAAAAATGGTTATAAGCCTTGCTACTCTTTTTTTGTCAATACAATTCCTTTTAGATGCTATCGGCGCATTACTATGCGACGACTTTCATCAAACACCTGAATCTGAGATTCCCGGCTATGATATCTAATCTCATCATTGGGTTCATCGGCATCGGGATGTTGTTTGTCGTTATTCTGCTTGGCGCGCCGATCATGCTGGCGTTGACGGGTGTCGCATTTATCGGTATCGCGGTGATGAAAGGTATCATACCTTCTCTTTCCGTGCTCGGTACGATCTACTTCTCCATCGTCAACAGCTTTCATTTCAGTGTCATCCCGATGTTCCTGCTGATGGGCCTTTTCGCCATGAAAGTCGGTATCGGCAATGATCTTTTCGACGCGTGTACAAAATGGCTGGGGCGCCTCCCTGGTGGTTTAGCTGTCGCCAGTACAGGGGCTTCTGCGGCATTCGGCGCCGCATGTGGGTCCAGTGTCGGCACGTCGACTTTGTTCACCAAGCTGGCGTTGCCTGAAATGATCAAACGGGGCTATGATCGTGGCTTTGGCTGTGCGTCAATAGCGATCGCAGGAACATTGGCGGTCATGATTCCTCCAAGCTCACTCATTGTTGTCTACGGAATTCTGACAGATTCGGCCATCGGGAAGTTACTAATCGCCGGAATACTTCCTGGCATTATTTTCGCCATAATCCTCTGTGTTTTCACAGTTCTCTATGCCGTGCGTTACCCCGAAAAGGC
>BNUC01000030.1 GCA_025997075.1 Betaproteobacteria bacterium
GGCCAGACAGGCAAGCTGGCGCGCGTTTCGTCACGATCCCAGGCGGTGGAAAGCATTGGCCTATATCTTGGTTTCGCTGTTCAGAAAAGGTTGATATTCCGAAAAGCGCGCGCTTGCGAAAGGGCGGAATCGCTTGCGAGGATGCGCCCTGTCGTTCTCCAAATCCCAGAGGTCATTGAGCATGTAAGTGGCGGACGCCACGAAAGAGAAAGCCAGAAAGGCCAACATCAGGGAGACCAACTTGCTGATGTCCGTAAACGAAAATGCGGTCAGCAAGGGGACGAACAGCAGCAGATTCTTTAACCATTGGTGGACGCGCAAGGCGCGCAACCACACTGAAATCCCTGCACTGTCTCCTTGAAACTCCCGCTCGATCGGCACGTCGCGGCGAACCGTTTCTGCCGTAGTCGCCGGGACATCCACCAGCACCGCCGCCTGCGAGGCTTTCCATATGGGCAAATCGGCCTGACTGTCGCCTGCGTAAACGAAGACATTTCCCACTTTTTCTTGAATAGCTTGCAACTTCACTTTGCCCTTCAGATTGTGGCTGGCTTCTGTAGCCAGCACCTGGTCAAACAGGCCAAGATGCTTGGCGACATTTTCGGCAATCGAACGATGCGCGGCCGTTGCCAGGACAATCCGGCGCCCTTTCTGCTTCTCTTCGTACAGGTAGGCGAGGAAGGATTCTCTATAGGGGAGGAGTTCGCCTGCAATATTGGAATGGGCTGCAATTGCCTCTTTGACTCGTGCCCGACCTTGCATCAAGCAGAGAGGAAGGCGCAACAGATCGAAAGGGGATTGTTTCACCATCTGAATGAACGATTCCACCAAGGTGTCTGTCGGTGTGAGCGTCCCATCAAGGTCGACGACGAGAGGTATATTCGTATTGGTCATGGATAAATGCGGGTGAGCTTACGGCGGATATGCCGTGTAGAGAAGCGCTACTTGAGTGCTGTCTATTCTTTCGATTCATGATGACAGGGATTATTGTCCAGATTTGCGCGGCGCTTTTCGGAATATCAACCTTTTCTGAACAGCGAAACCAAGATATAGGCCAATGCTTTCCACCGCCTGGGATCGTGACGAAACGCGCGCCAGCTTGCCTGTCTGGCCAGGAGAGCCGATCCGCGATGGAAATGCACATAGGCGAAATCGAAAGCGAGGGCGCCTAATCTGCGATTGATTTGCTGCCGTGAAAGCGTAGCGCCGTCAGCGGCAGACAAGCCCCATTGCGCGACCGCATCACGAACAAGTTCGTAACCATAATCGACGGGTCTGACAGCTCTTGTCAGACTTTCCTCAGAACCACGGCGATAAAATGAATACATGGCGGCCAATTTGTCTATTTTTGTCACACGGGACAACCTGAGCCAGTAGTCGTAATCTTCACCGACAACTAGATCGATACGAAAAAATCCAACTTTCTTAACCCATTCACGCCGAATCATAATCGTAGAAGTATGGATGATATAGCCCATTAACACTTGCGGGTAAATCCATCCTGACTGCTCTGGGTCAATGCAAGTCGAATCAGAAGGCGGCTGCCACGGTAATGGAGAGTACTTTCCATCCTTATCAGCTTGCCATATCCGCCAGGCATGGAAAACAGCGCCAACGTCCTGATGTCTGTCCAGATGGTCGAGTTGCGCCGCAATTTTACCCGGATACCAGCCGTCATCCGCATCGAGAAAACAGATGAAGTCCCCAACGGCATGACGTAAACCAGTATTACGGGCCTCCGCAACACCGGCATTGGCTTGTCGGATCACCCGCGCTTGAGGCCTTTTGTTCTCAACCAACTCTGCTGTTCCATCTGTGGAGCCATCATCAATAAGAAGTATTTCAATCGGTTGATAATTCTGTGCTAATACGCTGTCAATCGCCTCCAGTACATAAAGAGCAGCATTGTAAGCGGGAATAATGACCGATACTGTTTTACCTGTATTCACATTACTCACTCAGAGATTCCTCCTTGATCATTCTTGCGTTTTATTATCAACGCTATAGGCAACTTGGCGATAGCCACCGTATTCAATCTGCGTAATCCATAACGTGCAGATTTCAGATGAAGTTTCAGCGCATTAAAAATTTGTCTTGCATCTTTACAACGCCACGCCCAATCAAAGAACTGCTGAGCAATATGCTTTTTTATTTGTGAATAATCAGCATCTCTTAAATCAGGATAAGCCAGCATGAAGTTATACGCTCGAATCAACATCGGTGCATTACCCGACGGATCGATATCTTTTTCAAATGAAATATTACTTTCATGAAGCTTGTAGCATATTTGTTTTTCTTTCAAACAACCGAAAAACTTTGTGCGCGCCAGTCGTACCCAAAATTCAAAATCCTCGGCAATACGCAAAGATTCATTCATCAAAGGGCGTTTATCCGTTGCATGTAAAACTACAGAGGATAGATTAAAATAGCATCCATATTCCAACAGATGAGAGAAAAAATCAGTTTCAAAAATTTGTATATTTTCATCTTCTGTTATAACTGTTGCGAGAACAATTTTCTTTTCAAAATTAGGTCCCATATAAGGCACTTCTATCCCATCTTTCATATAGCGCGCACGGCCAAAGATGACATCGAGCTTCGGATGTGTTTCAAATGCTTTTGCGGCGGAGAATAAATGACCTGGCAGAAATAAGTCATCAGAATCAAGAAAAGCAATGTAAGGAAAGCGAGCGGAAATAATGCCGCTATTTCGCGCTCCAGCAGGTCCTTTGCTTCGACTGTTTAAAATCACTCGTACACGAGAGTCTTCACCGTAATTCGTCTCCAGCCATTTCACTGTATCATCTTGTGAATGATCGTCGACAACAATAACCTCAACCGCCACCCTGTCAGATTCTTGAGAAAGCACGGAATCAACGGCTTCTCCGATTTGCTGGCGACGATTAAAAGTTGGGATAACTACAGAAAAATTCATGATGCAAGCTCCTCTGAGTCATGATAAAAATTACCCAACATGCGCAAACCAAACCGCCAGCGTTTACGATCCCATGGGGTAAAACGTGATAGTTGGTATAAATCGCTCTCTACAGAATTGCTTCCCCAGCATGTTGATAGCGCTGCCTTGAAACCAAGCTTTTTCACCAGATCAATGTGCCGCGTATCATAATCTTTTCCAGGTTTGCCATAAGGATAAGCAAACAAATCCACCGGCTCGTCGAGAATGGATTCGAGTTTTGCACGACTTGCCATAATCTCATGCTCTGCCTCATCATTACTGCACGCCAGCAAACATGGATGATTCATGGTATGTGCGCCAATCAGCATTCCTGCCGCACGCAGGGCTCGCAATTGTCCCGAACTCAACATCACATCTTGCGGTAGTAAAATTTTGCTTGCGGCCACAAATTTCGCAACAATCTCATCACGTACAGTTAGCGGCAACATGCCCACAGTAGGAAGCAAGCGCGCCAACAAGCATCGCTTCTCATCGGGCGAGCCAATGCGTACAGTGCCAATCCCTTCTATATCAGTTTCTAGGCAGAGGCTGGTGGATGCAAGGCGTACCGCTTCGATCAACATGTCGTTCCACATCAGCCCGCCATCCAGAAAAGCCGTCGCCACAAAAAAAGTGGCAGACAATCCATAACGCTGGAGAACCGGGAGAGCATGGTGGTATCCGTTGGCATAACCATCGTCAAAAGTGATTGCAGCCGCTCTCGGGGGCAAGGCGCCGGCACACAAGGCGGCAATGGCTTCATTGAGCGGCAATACATTGAACCACTCCGCAACCCAGCGCATCAACAGATCAAAACGGGCTACGTCAGGTTCCTCGGGCAGCAAAAGGTCGGGCTCGGTCAACACGCGATGGAAAATCAGGATCGACAAGCGGCCATTGCGTCCCTCTGGAGACGCCAGGCCGAGCGCAGATTTTAGTAACATTAATACTTCCCCGGCGAAATTCCGACACGATTCCGCGTCTCCAACCCATGCGCACGCTCTTGCTTATGGCGCAGCCCGCAGTATTCAAGAAATCCCATTTGCGGTTCGTGCTCCCAGGCTTTTGTTTCGACCCAATGCCGGGCAAGCACCACCATTGCCATGATGTTGAATTGCAAGTCGTAATACCCCATTGACAAAAAAGCGCCGCCCACCGCGAAACCTGCCATGCTGACTTGCGTCATGGCGCCCAAATGTGCTGCCCACTGCGCTTGCGGGATATTCCGGGCATGAACCCGCAACCACCCTGCGGTGCGGAAGGCGCTTACTCCAACCATTAAATACAGGAAAAGACCGATGAACCCGTGATTGCCAAGAATCTGGAAATAAACACTGTGAGCAGCAATCATCGGTCCCTGATCAACGTCCCACATCGCGAAGATAATCGGGTGCTGATAATACATTCCTGCGCCAAAAATGTTATGCAGCGCAACTTGTATCGCAACTTTCCAGGATCTGATCCGCCCCATCGATGAAGCGTCTTCACTATAAGATGAAATAGAGTGCATGCGCTCCCACCACGCATCCGGCAACATCGGCAAGATAAATAACAGGACCACCAACAAAGCGAGAGTCATGACCCCTTTACGGGGACTGCGCCACCACAGCACCGCGCCCATTGCCGACAATGCCAGCATCCCTCCCCGTGATTGACTCCCCAAAGCAGAGGCTACGCACAACAGCATGATGATGCTCATCAGATGTCGCTTCCAGCCCGATTTGAGCTGTAGTTGCAGAAAGTGTAATAGTGGAATAAGCATCACCAGCACCAGGGCAAAATCATTATTGTCATATGCCTGGCTTCCTGGCGGGCCATATACGTGATAGCTGCCTCCATGCGCGATGGTGAATACTCCGCCTTTTGCGCCAATGATCGCCAGAGACATGGCTGTGACCCAAGCGAAAGCGATGATATGAAAACGATTGTGCAGCAAGGCCAGCGTCACCAGGAGGATGAGGAACATTTTCATCACCCTGTTCCAAAGAACATAGTCATTGTTCCACACCTCCGCATTACTGCTTGCCATGCCGTATCCCATCAGCCATGACAAGGTTATCCATAGGGTCAATGCGATCAACCATTTTACAGGCTGCCCCTTGATTGGGTTTTCACGTTCACGGGTCGTCATCAATCCGATAAAAAGCACACCCGCGGATACTGCCGCCAGCGGCGCGGAATAGGCGAAACCATAGCAATAACGATGCGGATTCATCAGACTGATCCACGTCCACAACATGACCCCGATCCACGGTCGGCGCAACGCCATCAATGCGGCGATGACAACAATGCCTACTACTAGAAGATCGCGCATGATATTTGCCAGCGCCCACCGATGGTCCACCAGGCGGCTTCATGGCTTTCTGCTGTGGTGGTTTGCACCAGTGCCGTGCCAAAGAAACGGGATTGCCAAAAAACAATTGTTTCAGTCATTGTCGTCAATGCGGTAGATCTATATATAAAAAGAAGAAGTGTAAATGAGAATGTCAGTACTTTCAGAAGGTATTGCATTCAGACATGGCATTTTATCCATGGATACTGTGGCGATCCGAGCGTTACCAAGATCAAAGCAGCAGCATGACGATACCCCATGTCTTGGAAATTTGCTTTCCCGTGACGGTGCGTTTCCTTTCCGGGAGTTTTCGCATTCGACGATGTTTGTAACCCCAGCGCCAACAGCATCAACATGAAGGCAAATGTAGTCAATCGGGGCGCGTCGATCAGGCTGCTAAAGGCGCCAACACTAAAGAACGCAAGCAAGGCCCCGGCAAGTGCCGGCGCGAGTGGATGATGTGCTGCTCGTCCTACACTGACTCGCCACAAGGCGACGAGGCCAAACAAGGTGAAGGCGACAACGCCGAACCAGCCTTGTTCTACCCAATAATGGAGCCACAAGTTTTCTGCATGCCACGGCAAGTGAAACATGTCGCTGCTAAAAAACCAAAAGTCTCCGCCCGCCGAAAAACTACCGTTATCAAGCAGTTCGATGCCACGCGCATCGACCAAACTCACACGGGCGATGTCGACCGTCCCTCCGTTGCTGGCAGCGGCAAGTGAAAACACAGTTGGCCGTGGTGGCCGGCCTGCGAGCCCCAAATCCCCTTTATCGAGGACGGTTTCAAAATGCTGCCACTCAGAGGAAGGCACCCGTAAACCCTTGATCGTGCATCCCTGAGCATACAACAAGTGCTTGCGGCATGCTTCAAGATGCAACTGTACAGCTTTACGTTCGCCCGATACGCGCGCATCGAATGAAACGAGAAGCGGCGGTGTCAACGTGGGCGACACCCGTTGCGATACCCGGTAAAGCTCTCCAAAACCGAGTTGGTGTTGTGGCCCAATCAGGCGCAGGAAACGATTCATGCTCTCGTCACTCGCAAATTGATGTATGCCGGGGAGCATTCTTTCCGGAGTTTGCCAAAAATAGCGCTCTGCAAACTGCCCGACACCGATACCAAACCAGCTTTCTTTTGCCCTGTTGGGCAGCGAAGCCGCTGCCACCCAATGTTGGAAACGATCTTCGGTATCTTTACCTACGGTTTCAAAGCGTTTACCGGCATAGTAAGTGCCGGATGCCACAACTCCCATAGTCAACACTCCGAGCACTAGCGTTACGCCAATTCCACTGCTTACCGTTAGCCGCCAAACCGTTCGAGGACTTGCAATGACCTTGACAAACGGTGCAAACAGGATCAACACGGCCAGTGTCCCCGCCTCTAGGCCGCTGCCTTCTGACCACCATGTCGTTACCAGTACCGCGTTACCCGCCAACCAACCAAACGCGGCAAGAAGCAGGGTAGTCCGCAACGGATTATCGTCCCCTTCCTTTTTGCAGATAAGCAACGCGCCCACGACTGCTGCGCTTGCCACGTAAACCAGATAGACGCCCTTGGGCAACAGATACATCGCCAACGCACTGCCAACGAAGGCCATCAACACTAATACTGCCGCGCCCATCCATACCCGTCCCGGTTGCCTGACGGCTTGTGGGGCGACGGCAAACACGGCTACTGCTAAACCGAGCATGGCTATCAGACCACGATAGCCTCCAGTACGAAATACTAGAATTAAGACTGCGCCCAGAAGGATAACGTAGCATCCCCAAGTCAGTACGGAGCTAAGTGAGAATTGGATTCTTCCATGCCGCAGCTCGTTACGCGCCCAAAGCACCACTGTTACGGCACAGCCCAAAGCCAAGCCTGCGTACAAGCCACGAGAAAACGTCGTGAAGCAGGCATACCCAACCAAAGCCAACACAGCGAGCAACTTGCTCGTAACTTGGGGAGAGGCGGGTTGAAGAACAGCCCTGAGCGCGAAAGGCGCTGACAGCGCCAACCAACCGTCGAGCGTGGCGCCACCGACATTCATTTCCCAGAAAAGCGCCGTGGTTCGGTAATCGCTGGCAAAATTGGACAGGCCGGTAAAAAGGTAACGTTCCCATACCGTGGCGAGTGTTACCAATACCAGCCCGAGCAGAATGCCCCAGACCAGCGCCTGCCCGGCTTGCGTCGGTCGACGACGAAACGAGTCGGCAACCAGGGGCAGCAGCAGTACCGCCCACAACATGCCCTTGGTCAGGCGCACGCCGTTGAGCGCGGAAAAATAACTCACCCGCAATTCAGGCTGGCTGAAAAAGCCTGATGCCGCGCCCCAGTGGGTTGATAATAGGTAGCTCGCCAACATCAGGATCAGCAGGGACCACGACAAGATCCCGAAATGCCAGCCGCTGGGTTCATCACTGTCCACCCCGTGCATCAACGCGCCGCGCAGACCGCAAGTCACGAGCACGCTCAATACCAGCGCGTCGCTTTCCGCCAGATAAAAGCCCCCCGTCCACAAGACGAGATCGACCACCGGCATTAAGCCTGGCAACAACACCAACCAAGCCATACGGTGTGTGCAGAGCACCCCGGCAAAGACGGCGATCCATGTCACGGCGGCGATTTTGCCCGGAGGGTAGATGGCGGCAAAAAGCATGAGACCCACCGTGCCGACCATGGCGAGGATCAGGAAAACCAGGCGCATGCCAGGAGAGATAGGCGCGGCCGAGTGCCGCCGCATGGCGGAAGAACGGTCGGAGGAAAGGGTGTGCACGGCTTAACCTACTTCCTTTCCTTGCCGGGGAGGATGTCCGGCATGCGTCGACCGGTTACGGGCGAATAGCGATTTGATCCGAGTGCGTAAGGACTTGGTGCTACGCGCGGCGATCTCCCGGAGTGTCAGGGTGGCGCCCAAAAGCGTTCGCGGATTGTAGGCGACGATTCCCCAGCGTTCCCGCCGGTCGCTCATCCAGATTTTTTTGTATTCGTCGTCGCCTATCAAAAAATCCACCTCGTCGACCCGATCCTGCTCAATAACATGCCGCATCAAGTGGGCTGTCAGTATGGCACCTAAAGAATACGAAGCGAAGGCTTCGTGGTAAGCCACTTTGTAAATGCTGGCTTTTCTCCCGGTAACGAACCAAAGCTGCGCGGCAACGGCTTGACCATTCAAGCGCGCGATTCCCATGCGCAGCGCGCCGGATGAGGCCAGGTAACGGATCAGCGCGGGAATGAATTCCGGGTAGGTTTCCGGGATTTTCCAACTGGCTGAATAGACTTCCTGGAATGCCAAAATGGCCTCGTCGGTTTGGTTGGCATCGGTGATCACCTCCAAGGTGCCGCCTGCCTCGCCGAACTGCCGGGTTTTCCGCTTGATTTTGCTGCGCAGGTTGGCGCTACGGTGTTTGAAGTAGTCCTCCCAATCCTTTTCGACTTTCAGATACCAGTTGCCGAAGCAAAAAAAGCGGAACGGTGTCCAGCCGATGCTCCGCAAATGGTCGTACAGTTCATGGAAAATTGCTGAATCAGGGTCCATCGGCGCAAAGCGCATGACGTGGGCGCCGCCGCGCTCGGTCGCCGCGCGTACCAGTAAATGCTTCAAAGCGGTCGAATCCGATTCGTCCGTTTGGAGCGGAGCGTAGAGCGAGGTGTAGAAATTACTCAAGGACTCGATTTTCCGGACGACCCGACCGCTGTGGCGCACCGGCAAAAGCGCCGTGACCCGCTTGCCGTCGCTCATGTAGTGATATCGCACGCCGGGATCGTCGGTGAACACCGAACGTTGCAGCAACTCAAACCAGTCCAGGCGCGCTTCCAACGAGTTTTCCCTCGATAAATCAGAAACGTCCAGCCCTGTGTTTCGCAACAGTTCAAAATTGGCGCATGTTCCTGTCGTCAATTTTTCAGCGAGTTCCGGTGAGCACTTTGAGCGTGGCATTGCGTGGCGCTGCCTCTACACCAGCACTTCGACGCAGGCCGGATGACCTAGGAAGTCCCTGGGGCTGGCAGTGAAACCGTAAGCGCCCGACTGGTAGATGGCCACCAGGTCGCCAGGCTCGGCCTTGGCGAGAAGCATCCGGTCGGCCAGCAGATCGAGCGGCGTGCATAGCGGACCGACGACCGTTGCTACCTCTTGTTCGTCGCGTTCGGACGACGCCATGCGGTTGCCAATGACTACCGGATAATTTTTGCGGATGACCTGTCCGAAATTGCCGGACGCCGACAGGTGGTGGTGCAGACCGCCGTCGGTGATGAGGAAGACCTCTCCGCGCGAAATCTTGCGGTCGACGATCCGGGTGACGTAGAGACCGGCTTCGCCGACGAGATAACGCCCCAGTTCGATGACGAGTTGCGCACCGGGGAAGTCCTGTTCCGCGCATTGCGACAATTCTCCAAGGTTTGCGGCGATGGGTGCGAGCTCAAGCGGCTGTTCGCCGGGAAAATAGGGGATGCCAAAACCGCCGCCCAGGTTTAACGTGCGCACCGGCGCGGGGATGGACGCGGCAAGCGCCAGCGCGAGCTCGTAGCTCTTGCGTTGCGCCTCGACGATGGCCTCGGCTTTCAGGTTTTGCGCGCCGGCAAAGAGATGAAAGCCTTCGAAATCGAGCCCGGCATTATCGATCTCGGCCAGCAATCCAGGCGCCTGCTCGGCATCCACGCCAAACTGCTTGGGACCGCCGCCCATTTTCATGCCCGAGCTTTTGAGTTCGAAGTCCGGATTGACGCGCACCGCCACGCGCACGGCGTCGCCGGTTTGCGCATGAATGCGCGAGAGCTCGGCGACTTCACGGAACGATTCGACATTGATCAGGATGCCGGCCGCTACGGCGCGGCGCAGGTCGGCCCCGCTCTTGCCCGGTCCGGCGAAACTGATGTCACGCGGGTTGACACCGCTGTCCAGCGCGACTTTCAGTTCGCCTCCGGAAGCGACATCGATACCGTCGACCAGGCGCGCCATATGCCCGACGAGCACCGGCATCGGGTTGGCTTTCATCGCGTAATGGATTTTCAGCGTTTTGGGCAAGGCCGCGCGCAATGATTCGACACGCTGCGTCAACAACTGGCGGTCATAAGCGTAAAAAGGCGTTTGCCCGACACGCGCCGCGAGACGGGTGAGGGGAATGCCGCCGATCAGCAGTTCACCATCCTGAACGGGAAACTGGTTCATCGGCGTATGGATTGGAGGGGTACGTTCGCTGGTGTGCATTGCTTGCGTATAATTCTATTCCCAAAGAAAATAGTCAAGGCGCTTCCCTGCCCTTTCCTTGTCTCAATTTGAATTTCCAGTCGCTATGCGCTATCTTCTTTTCAACTTGGGAGCGCCGAATCAATGAATCAAAAACTGCTGTTACCCACAAACGACTTCGTATTCAAAAAAATATTCGGTGAAAATACGGAAGTCTTGAGTGATTTCCTGCAAGCCGTCCTGGATTTACCTGCTGAAGAATACCAGGGACTGACTGTCGTTGATCCGAATCTGGAACGGGAATACATCGAAGACAAGCTCGGCGTTCTGGATGTCAAAGTCCACACAAAATCCGGAAAAGTCATCGATGTCGAAGTCCAGGTAAAATCCCAGCGTTCCATCTGGAAGAGGATGGCCTTCTATACAGCGAAAATGCTTGTTGAACAAGTGAAGAGCGGGGACAAATACCAACAGATCAACCGGGTCATCAGCATACTGATTGCTGACTTCATCATGATCAAGGAAAACGACGTCTACCATAACCGCTTCCGCCTTTATGATGAACGAACCCAGGCGCGATTCCCTGACTCAATGGAAATAGACGTTCTGGAAATACCCAAACTGCGAGAAACAGATGGAACGCCCTTAGGCAACTGGATGCGTTTTTTCAGCGCCACGACAGAGGAGGATTTTATGCAAGCCGCGCAAAACAACCCCGCCATCGCCAAAGCCTGGGGCGTGATCAAAGTCCTGAGCGGCGATGAACGCGCCAGAGCCTTGGCCGATGCCAGGGAAAAAGCCCGCATGGATATGGATTCCTGGCTGGATGACGCCCGTTATGAAGGAGAAGAAAGAGGACGGCGGGAAGGACGGCAGGAAGGGCGGCAGGAAGGACGGCAGGAAGTTGCAAAAAACCTTCTTAAGAAGAAAATGTCCTTGGCCGATATTGCAGACACTACTGGCTTGTCGTTAGACGAAGTGGAACGGCTTGCCACCGAGCTTACGCACAGGCTCTAACTGTAGTAACCATCCCGGATTTGCGGATTTTATGCAAGCCGCGCAAAGCAAGCCCGCCATCGCCAAAGCCTGGGGCGTGATCAAAGTCCTGAGCGGCGATGAACGCGCCAGAGCCCTGGCCGATGCCAGGGAAAAAGCCCGCATGGATATGGATTCCTGGCTGGATGACGCCCGTTATGAAGGAAAGCAGGAAGGATGGCGGGAAGGGCGGCAGGAAGGGCGGCAGGAAGAAAAACAGGAAGTCGCAAAAAATCTCCTGCAAATGAATATCCCTTTGGAGAACATTGTAAAAGCGACTGGCTTGTCTCTTGACGAAGTGGAACGGTTTGCCGCCGAGTTTACGCACAGGCACTGACTATTCTGAAGACAGAAGACGAATAGCAGAGGACTGTCGTTTTGCGGCAGCTTCGCTGCCGGTAACCTGTCTTCTGTTCGCGTAATGCGTTGGTAATTATTGCCGTTTAAAAATAGAATTTGACCGTTCAGTTATCAGCGTCTTGCGGTCGATCTTGCCGTTGGGATTGCGCGATAGCGGCCCTTGGCGCACGTCGATGCCATGCGGCACCATGTACGCTGGCATTCGTTTTTTACATTCGGCAAGCAGCACCTGCACGTCGAGCGTGGCGGCATCAGTGCCCTGGGGCGGGGTGGCGATGACCTGGATCGCCTGACCCAGCGTGTCGTGATTGACGCCGAAGGCGACGCATTCGCCGACCATTTTCGTTGCGTAGAGAATTTCTTCGACCTCGCTCGGACTGACGCGATAACCGGATGTCTTGATCATTTCGTCGCGCCTGCCGATGAAGTACAGGAAACCTTCTTTATCCATGCGCACGGTATCGCCCGAGTAAACCGCCAGTTCGGGGATCACCAGCCCTGGCTCGCGACCCGGCGCATGGGGCGGCAAGGGTTTGTAGCGTTCGGCTGTCTTTTCCGGATCATTCCAGTAGCCCAGGCCGACCAGCGCGCCGCGATGGACCAGTTCGCCGGGCTCCTCGGGCGCGCAGGGCGCGCCATCTTCGCGCAGGACGAGAATTTCGGCGTTCGGGATGGCCTTGCCAATCGAATCCGGACGCCTGTCGACTTCTTCCGGCGGCAGGAAGGTCGAGCGGAAAGCTTCGGTCAGGCCGTACATCAGGAAGGGCCTGGTTTTCGGCAGGCGCGCGCGCAAAGCGCTCAGCGTCTCGCGCGGCATGCGTCCTCCGGTGTTGGCGAAATAGCGCAAGTGTTCGGTGATGGTCTCTGGCCAGTTAAGTTGCGCCAACTGGATATACAGGGGCGGGACGGCCGTCAGTCCGGTGACGATCTCGCGTTCCAGCGCTTTTAACACATCACGCGGCAAAAGATAATTGAGCAGGACGACGCGCGCGCCGACATGGAAAGCCGTGGTGAGCTGGCTGAAGCCGGCGTCGAACGACAAGGGGAGGGCGGCGAGCAAGCTGTCGTCGGCCGTGTTTTCAAGGTAAGCGGCGACGCTTTTTGCGCCCATCACCATGTTCCGGTGCGAGAGGACGACGCCCTTGGGTTTACCCGTGCTGCCCGAGGTGTAGAGGATCGCCGTCATGTCCGTGTCGATTACCCGGTGAGCGGAACGTGGGGGCATCGCCAGCAAGGAATGCCAGCCGATTCGTGCGTATGCGCCCGCGCGAAGCTCCGACGAATCGTCGCCCACCAGCGCCACGTGGCGCAAATCGGCGCAGGAAGAGAGAGCCTCGGTCAGCAAGGCGTGGCGTTCAGGCGAGGTGATCAGGATGCGCGCGTTGCAGTCGCGCAGGATGTACGCGACCTGTTCGGGTTTCAAGAGCGGATTGAGCGGAACGAATACGCCGCCCGCGGCCGGTGCGCCGAAACTGGCGATGACGGTCTCGAAGCGCTTTTCGAGGTAGATGGCGACGCGTTCGCCGCGGAGAAGACCCAGGCCGACGATTCCACCGGCAAACCGGCTGACCTCATCATGCAGCGCGGCATAGTTCATCGAGTCCTTGCCGTGGGTCAGGGCGATGTTTTCCGGGAAATGCTTGGCCGAATACGCAACGAGTTCCGGGAGCAGGCAGGAGTCGGTCATTCTTTCTTTCATCACGAGACAGACAAGATTTTATCTGACAAGCGATTCACGGCGCAGTGAATTTTTGTTCCGCCAGCGGGAGTGCCCAAGTGGCGTTTCACCCCGATACGTTCCACATCGGTAAAAAAGACAGGAATCATTGCATGTCCATAACAGTATAATCTGTGCCCTAAAAAAACATTTGCGGGTTCGCCGTCGCGGCGGATAAGGAGATTGCATGGATATTCACAACGAGGTTCTGGCGATCCTCGACGACGTGCTGAGCCTCAAGGGACGCAGCCATTCCTTCACGCGCGAAACCACGTTGCTCGGCGCGATTCCGGAACTCGATTCGATGGCCGTGGTGGCGCTGATTACGTCGATGGAGGAGCACTTCGGATTCATTGTCGGGGACGACGAAATCGACGGCACGGCATTCGCGACCGTGGGGACACTCTCCGATTTCGTACAAAACAAGCTGGACGGCTGATTTACCCATTGCAAGCATTGGCTTTCTTTCTGCCGGTCGGAGCGGGACAGAGATTCTGCCTCCTGCATTCCGTTGAATCGGGCATTCCAGTTCAAGGCGCGGTGGTTTATGTCCATCCTTTCGCCGAGGAAATGAACAAGACGCGGCGCATGGCCGCCCTGCAGGCGCGCGCGCTGGCCTCGGCCGGTTATATGGTGTTGCAGGTCGACTTGTATGGCTGTGGCGACAGCTCGGGGGATTTCGGCGATGCGTCATGGTCGGACTGGGTCGATGATGTGCTCGCCGCGTGTGACTGGCTGCGCCGGCGGACCGGGGCGGCGTTATGGCTTTGGGGTTTGCGCGCGGGTTGTCTGATTGCCGCCGAAGCGGCGCGGCGGAGCGATGAAGTCGGCGGATTGTTGTTCTGGCAGCCTGTCCTGTCGGGGAAGCAACATCTCCAGCAATTTCTGCGTTTGAAAAGTGCCGGAGAAATGCTCTCGGGAGATGGCGCGGGGAGCCTGAATCGCCTGAAAGCGGATCTGGAGCGTGGCAATCCGGTTGAAATTGCGGGCTACACGCTGGCTCCCGGTTTGGCGCGCGGACTGGAAAGCGCGGAGTTGTCATTGCCTGAGCGGAGCTTGCGGGTCGAATGGCTGGAGATATCCAGTATACAGAATGGTGGTCTGTCGCCAGCAGCGACCAGCCGGCTGGAAAAATGGCGCGCGCAGGGGCATGCCGTTCGAGGCCGCGCTGTCCCTGGTCCCTCGTTCTGGCAGACGGTGGAGATTGCCGAGAGTCCCGAATTGCTCGCAGAAACCTTGTCTGCGCTGGCCACGCTGAGACCATGAACTACACGGAACTCCCCCTGCCATTCAGCCTTGAAGACGAAGCCTTGCTGGGCGTCGCCGCTATTCCGGAAACGCCTCGCGATTGCGGCGTTCTGGTTGTCGTCGGCGGGCCGCAATACCGCGCCGGAAGTCACCGACAGTTTCTGCTTCTCTCACGCCGGTTGGCGGGAGAGGGGTATCCGGTGTTGCGCTTCGACTGTCGCGGCATGGGCGACAGCGGCGGTACGATGCGTTCCTTCGAAGATCTTTCCGGGGATATCGGAGCCGCCATCGACGCTTTCCAGCGGCAGTGCCCACAGTTGCGCCGCTATGTGCTGTGGGGTTTATGCGATGCCGCTTCCGCGATTCTGATTTATCTCCATGCAACAGGCGATGTTCGCATCGACGGCATCGTGCTGCTCAATCCGTGGGTTCGTTCGGATGAGGGACTGGCGCAGACCCATATCAAGCATTATTACGGACAACGCCTGATGCAGCGCGAATTCTGGAGCAAGCTCTTTTCGGGGAAGCTGAATGTCGCATCGTCCTTGCTCGGCTTGCTGAAGACTGCCCGAAAGGCGCGACAAAAAACGGATGATCCGAATCGTGTGAATCGTGCGAATCATGCATTGTCCTTCCGTGATCGCATGACGGAAGGATTGAAGCTGTTCCGGGGCGAGGTGTTGTTGATTCTCAGCGAACGGGATTACACGGCCAGGGAATTCATCGAATATTCCAGTATCCATCCTGCCTGGTCCGGACTGTTGAAGGACGGAAAGGTATGCAAGGTGGAGATGCCGGACGCTGACCACACGTTTTCCAGCGCCGCGTGGCGGGCCGGTGTGGAAGATGAAACCTTGCACTGGCTGACGCGTGTCTGAGCCGGAAAACCGACGAAGCGGATTGAACAGCAGATTCGCTGGCCGGATCTCTGCCGCGATTGCCGCCGCCTGTCTGGCGGTGGGAGTTTCACTGGCCGTGGCGCATCCCGTTTGGCCGCGACTCGTCGTGCTTCCGGTGTTCTTTGGTGTCGTGCTGATGTCTGTTTGGCGACCCTGGCTGGGTTTTCTTGCCTTGCCAGCGCTGGCGCCAATTCTCAACTTTTCTCCCTGGACGGGTTACCTGGTTTTCGAGGAGTTTGATTTACTGGTGCTGGCCGTGCTGACCGGCGGCTATTTCGGCTCCAATCCGCGCGACGCCAAGCACCTGGCCTGGCCGGCGATTATCGCCTTGTGTTTTATCGGGTGGGGGTCGATACAGGACATATTCGCCAATACCTGGCGTGTCGGGAAAAGCCTGTTGTGGGTGACGCTTCTGTGGCCTTTGCTGCGATGTACTTTCGATACTTTGCCGCGTCCGAAAACGTTGGCGAGATTTTTCTGGGCGGCGCTGTTGGGAAGTGTCTGGGTTGTTCTGGCGGTGCTGTGGGAGCGGGCGTTTTATCCCGGCCTGCTGGACATTCATACGCCTTACCGGACGGTCGGGCTTTTCTGGGAGATGCACCATGGAGGAGCGGCGCTTGACATTTACCTCGTGCTGATTGCGCCGCTGTTGGCCTGGGCCTGGAGACAGGCTTTGCCGTCCGCCGGACGCCTGCTTCTGGGCGCATTCATTCTGGCTTTCGTCTATGCGTGTCTGACGACCTTTTCGCGTGGCGCCGTGTTTTCGGCGGCCGGTGCTGTCATCCTTCAGGGGATGTTGTATTCGTGGCAGGCGCGTCGGCAACAGGCTTCGAAGGAACATACAATTCGGCCCGCCAGCCTGTTGGTCATCGCCCTGGTCAGCATCGAGGCGTTCATGGTTTTCGGAACCGATTCCTTCATGAACAGCCGTTTACAGCAGACGGGGCACGATTTCGGCGGCAGGCTGGCGCACTGGAAGCAGGCCCTGGGCGTGTTAAGCTCGCCCGTGGACTGGATCTTCGGAATTGGGCTCGGAAAATTTCCCTCGCCCCGGATTCAGCGTGAGTTAGGCGTGCCGTTGCCGGGAGAGTTCGCGCTGGCCAGGTTTGCCGATGGAACGCGCGGAGCAAGACTGGCTGGTCCCGACAATCTGTTGAAAGGAAGCCCACCCGGCCGGTTCTTTGCCCTTTCGCAGCGAATCGATTCCGCTCCCGGCGTGCCGTTCCGCTTTTCCATGAAGGCACGCAACGAAAAGGAGGGTCAAAAGGACAGCCAGGTGCTTGTCCGGATTTGTGCCTCCCATCTGTTGTATCCGGCGCGTTGCAGTTCAAGGGTCGTAAACATCAAGGGGGAAGGATGGCAAGAACAGCGAGGCTGGCTTTCCGGACGTATGTTCCATGCACAACCCTGGTGGCGCTCGATGGGGCATGGCGTATTCCTGATATCCGTGTTGACGCCGGACGCTGTCATCGAGATTGCGGAGATGCGACTCGAAGCGGGTGCTCGTAATCGGCTCCTCAATCCGGGCTTCGACGAAGGCCAGAGCCACTGGTTTCCCCAGTCTTTCCATTATTTCCTGCCGTGGCATATTGATAATTTTTACCTCGAACTTCTCGTGGAAACAGGCGCTGTGGGACTGTTGGGGTTTCTGTATATTGTGTTTCGCGTGTTCTGGAGGCTTTTTCAGACGTGTTCGGCTGGCCAGACTTTCTCAATCGAACTCATTTCTTCCGGCGCGGGCGTATTGGTACTGGGTTTGGTTGTGAGCATCCTCGACATGCCCAGAGTGGCAACTCTGACCGGGTTGTTTCTCGTTTTGGCCCTGCTCGCTGGAACTGTAAAACGGGAATGATGGGTCACGGCCTGCCGCGCTGTACTTGGCGCGGGCAGGCGCCTTCAGCTTCTTCTGGCCGCGTCGGTTTTTCCGGGGCATGGGTATTTAATTCGATCGGTGTGTGGTATACAAGCAACATTCTTTTTGGGCTGCCATTAAAAATTCAGCAGTCTGTTTCTTCATATAATTCATTGATTTATATGTTTATGTTATAGACGAAATATATTGCTAATCTTTTTCCGTGTGTGAATTCCATCACTGCGTCCCAATCCGTTTGGATGTCCAATCTTTCCATATGAGAAGAATCCGATGTTTCAGCCTGAAAAATCGTTTCCGGTCGAGCACAATGTCGTGCTGTGACAGCGAGAGTCAGTCAACATGATCAATGTATTTGGCCATTGGATTTCCTGGAAGACAATTCTTCAGGTCATTCTGGATATTGTGTTCCCAGTCGCATGCGTGGTGCTGGCCGTGTCGTTTTGGGAGGGCGGCGAGCCGACGACCAATCTGAAAACGATCGTCATCTGTTCGGTCATCTACGCACTGATCATGGTGGTGTTGAATTACTGGCTGGGCTTGTACGACCGGATGGTAAAACGGAGGCGCGCGCGCGCCGTTCTATCGATCTACCTTTCGATTCCCATCGCCTACTGCATTTTTGCCGTGCTTTCGATGCTCAGTGTCAATGACCAGCAGAAATTGCTGATTCTGTCCAGTCTGGCGGCCTTGTTCGGGACGCTCGCTTACCGCGTATATACGATGTATAGCAACGCGGGGAAACTCTTTGTCAATCGTGTTCTCATCTTCGGGGTGGGGCCGGAAGCGAGAATAGTCGGCAAAATGCTCAAAAAGATGACTGCGGATGTCCAGATCATCGGTTTTTATCCGGGGCCGTCGGAATCCAAAATCTCCGTGTCGAGGCATTTGCATCTGCCGCGTTCCCGTTCTTTGCTGGAAACGGCGCAAGAGCTGAACGTCAACGAAATCGTCATTGCCGTGCAGGAACGTCGCGGCGGCGTGTTGCCCTTGCACGAACTGCTTGACTGCAAGCTGTCCGGAATCGATGTGCTTGACCTGGCGAGTTATTTTGAGCGGGCGCTGGGTCAGATCAGGCTGGATTCGTTAAAAGCAGGCTGGCTGATTTTCGGGGATGGCTTCCGCCAAAGCTTGTTGCGCATCTTCGTCAAGCGCGTATCCGACATCATTGCGGCCATTATTCTGTTGCTGCTCGCTTCGCCGGTGGCGTTCGTAGCGGCTTTGCTGATCGTCATCGAAGACGGCTTTCCGATTTTTTATACCCAGGAACGCGTGGGGCTGAACGGACGTTTTTTCAAGGTGGTGAAGTTCCGCAGCATGCGCCGGGACGCGGAGAGCGACGGCAAGCCTCGCTGGGCAACGTCCAATGACGATCGGACAACACGGGTGGGCCGGATAATCCGGAAACTGCGTATTGACGAACTGCCGCAGCTCTTCAGCGTGCTGAAGGGCGATATGAGTCTGGTCGGTCCGCGTCCGGAACGCCCGTATTTTGTGGAGAAGTTGACGCGCGACATCCCTTTCTATGCGGTCAGGCACAGCGTCAAGCCAGGCTTGACGGGGTGGGCGCAGGTCAGCTATTCCTACGGCGCTTCGATGGATGATTCTGTCCAGAAGCTCCAGTATGACCTTTACTACGTGAAGAACCATACGCTTTTCCTGGATGTCCTGATTCTTTTCGAAACCATTGGCGTGGTGCTGACCGGCAAAGGCGCGCAGTAGATGGTCCGCGGTTGCCGCATGGCCGCGTTGGGGAATATATGTGCTGCGCGGCGATTATCCGTACGGTTCGGATGCACAGTTGTGATGTGGTCATGCATGGCGGATGCCGGAGTAGCTTTCTCAGGGTGTGTCATTGCATTTTTGGTACAGGATCGAAGCGGAACCGAGGAGGTTTTTTTCAGGTGGAAACAGGCTTGAATACCTTGAATGCCTGGAGTTACGGACTGAGCGGTTTCGCCTTTGCGGCTTTTGCCATTTTTCATGCCGCTGGATGGGAAACCAGTCTGCGTAGCCGGACATTGTTTTTGGCCGTGATCTTCAGCGCCCTGTGGGGGATATCCAGTCTGGTTTTTTCGCTGACGGGATATGCGTTCTTTCTGGCGGGCAGTCTGTTTTTGGATCTTCTGCGCTACGGCGCCTGGTTCTGTTTCCTGCTCGTCATGTTGTTGCCGGAAGCTTCCTCTGCGCCCAAACCATCCTCACGATGGAACTCGCTGGCGTCGATTGGTGTGGTGTTGCTCGCGATAGGCGTTATCGCGCAAATGATGGCGTTCCTGAACGTCGATTTCAGGTTTTCGTTGCGGCGTATCGTGCTCCTTGATGCATTGGGGATGGCCGTGTTTGCCCTGATGCTTCTGGAGCAGTTGTGGCGCGGTGTCAGCCACGAGTTGCGGTGGAGCATCAAGCCGCTGTGCCTGGGCCTGGGTGGGGCGATCCTCTTCGACCTTTATCTCTTTTCCGATGCGCTCCTTTTCAGCCGGATAGATAGTGATGCGTTCAGTATTCGCGGCTTCGCGCATGCCCTGACGGTTCCTCTGGTGGCTCTATCCTCCTCGCGCAGCAAAGACTGGAAGAAGCGTCTTGTTCTGTCGCAGCGCGCCGCTTTGCAGTCGGCCTCTCTGGTTGCCATCGGCGTTTACCTCATGTTTATGTCGGCGGCTGGTTACTACGTGCGTTACTTCGGTGGCGAGTGGGGACGTGCTTTTCAGTTGGCGCTGCTTTTTACGGCGCTGTTGCTTCTGGGGGCACTCGGTTTGTCCGGCGCGCTCAGGGCAAAGTTCAGGGTACTGATCGGAAAACATTTTTTCAGCTACCGCTACGACTATCGCGAAGAATGGTTGCGGTTTACCAGTACGTTATCCGCTCCGGACGGTTCCACGGAAATGGGCAAACACGTGATCAAGGGCTTGGCCGACATGGTCGAAAGCCCCGCGGGCTCGCTCTGGTTGAAGGATTCTTCCGGACGTTTCTATGCGCAGTCGGCGTATTGGAATATGCCGGAAACGCTGGTCACGGAGGAGGCTGATAGCAGTCTTTGCGCCTTTTTGACGATCAGCGGCTGGATCATCAATCTGGAAGAATATCGCGGGGCGCCAGAGCGTTATGAAAGCCTGGAATTACCGGCCTGGCTTGCCGATGTGCCCAATGCCTGGCTGATCATCCCCCTTGCCACGGGAAGCGAAATGACCGGATTTGTGATCCTGGCGACGGCGCGTACCACGGTGGAGGTTAATTGGGAAGTCAACGATCTGCTCAAGACCGCGGGGCGACAGGCCGGTGCTTTTCTCGGGCAGATGCGGGCAGCGGAAGCCTTACTCGAAGTCAACAAGTTTGACGCGTTCAACCGCATGTCGGCTTTTGTGGTGCACGACCTGAAAAATATCGTTGCGCAACTGTCGCTGATGCTGAAAAACGCCGAGCGTCATCGGGACAACCCGGAATTTCAGCAGGATATGTTGATGACCGTGGAACATGCGGTGGAACGCATGCGGCAGTTGATGATGCAGTTGCGCGAGGGGGCGACGCCCTTGGATAGTCCGCGCGGCATTGATCTGGGCGTGGTGATCCGCCGGATACAGGCGGCCAAATCGCGCCAGGGACGCGAAATCGAGGTCGAACTGGCCGACAAGCTCATCGCCAAGGGGCACGAGGATCGGGTGGAACGGGTCATCGGCCATGTCGTGCAAAATGCTCTGGATGCGACGGAGCAGGGGGGGCAGGTCCGGGTCAGTATGGAAAAGAAGGATGGACATGCCCTGGTTCTGGTCCGCGATACGGGACACGGAATGAGTCCGGAATTTTTGCGGGAACGGCTGTTCAAGCCTTTCCAGACCACCAAGCCGGCGGGAATGGGAATCGGCGCCTATGAGAGTTTCCAGTATGTACACGAACTGGGTGGGCAGATATCGGTTGATAGCGAGGTCGATGTCGGTACACAAGTGAGTTTGTTGCTACCATTGTTTGATATGAGAACAGAAACCTCTTCAAACTTGGGAGTTTGCGTATGAGTAGCGAAAAACAGCGGCCCTTGCTGATCGTCGAGGATGATCCGGCGCTGCAGAAACAACTCCGCTGGGCTTTCGACCAGTACGAGACGCTGACCGCGAGCGATCGGGAGAGCGCTCTGGCCCTGATTCGTCGCCACCAGCCTCCGGTGGTGACCATGGATCTGGGTTTGCCGCCGGATGCCGATTCCGTCTCGGAAGGGTTCAAACTGCTTGAGGACACGCTCTCCATCGCGCCGGAAACGAAAGTCATCGTTCTTACAGGACAGAACGATCGCGGCAACGCCCTGCGGGCAGTTGCCCTGGGGGCCTACGATTTCTTCGCCAAGCCTTTCGAGATCGACATGCTGGGGCTGACAATCGATCGCGCCTACCGCTTGTACGACCTGCAGCAGGAAAACAACCGCCTGCAACTTATGCACCAGCCGGATGTACTCGCGGGGCTGATTACGCGCGATCCGGAAATGCTGCGGGTCTGCCGCACCGTCGAAAAGGTTGCCGCGAGCAATGTGACGGTCCTCGTTCTCGGTGAGAGTGGTACCGGCAAGGAGTTGATCGCTCGCGGCGTGCATGCCGCTTCGTCGCGAGCCAGAGAGCGTTTCGTCGCCATCAACTGTGCCGCGATCCCGGATACACTGCTGGAAAGCGAGCTTTTCGGGTATGAGAAAGGCGCGTTTACCGGCGCGGTGAAAACGACGCCCGGCAAGATCGAAGTGGCGAATGGCGGTACCTTGATGCTTGACGAAATTGGTGATTTGCCGTTGTCGCTGCAGGCCAAGCTCCTGCGTTTTTTGCAGGAACGGGTCATCGAACGCATCGGCGGCCGTCAGGAAATCCCTGTCGACGTGCGCATCGTCTGCGCGACGCACCAGGATCTCAAGGCTTTGATCAAGGAAGGCAAATTCCGCGAAGACCTGTTCTATCGCCTTGCCGAGATCGTCGTCAGCCTGCCGCCCCTGCGCGACAGGCAAGGTGACGCGGCGCTGCTCTCGCATGCGTTCGTGCGTCGTTTCGCCGACGAATACAAACACGGCGGCATGGCTCTGCGCGAAGACGCGCTCCGCGCCATCGAAAAACATCCCTGGCCGGGCAACGTGCGCGAGCTGGAGAACTGCATCAAACGGGCGATAATCATGGCCGAAGGCAACCAGATTACCCTGGAGGATGTGGGTCTTGCAGCGGCTGCGGACGAGGAAGATATCGTGCTCGATCTTCGGCAGGCGCGTGAGGTCGCCGAGAAGCGCGTTATCATCGCTGCTTTGGGCCGCGCCGACGGAAATGTGCTGCGCGCCGCGGAAATGCTTGGCTTGAGTCGGCCGACACTGTATGACCTGATGCATCGGTATGGACTAAGATAACCAGCTTCTCCGAATGATTGGTTTCCTGATTGGAGTGCTTATGAAAAACAGAAACATGGCAAATTTCAAAGTGGGTTTGTTGGCATTTTTTTTCGCCCTGTCGTTGACCGCCTGCGGTTCCGACAGTCCGGAGACCTTGCTGGCGTCCGCCAAGGACTATCTGGCGAAAAACGACGTCAAGGCAGCCGTGATTCAGTTGAAAAACGCATTGCAGGGTAATCCCGATCTGGCCGAAGCCCGATTCCTGCTGGCGAAAGCATTGCTGGACGAGGGCAACGTCACGAGCGCTGACCTGGAATTACGCAAGGTGGCCAATCTGAACTATCCGGCTGACCTGGTAGTTCCTCTCCAGGCGCGGGCACAATTGCTTCTCGGACAGTCCAAAAAAGTCATTGATAACTTTGGACAAACGCAATTGTCCACTCCGGAGGCCAGCGCAGAACTGCAAACCACGCTCGGCAACGCGTACTTGTCGCAAGGGAAGCCTGACACAGCGGCGGGGGCTTTCGCAGCGGCATTGTCTTCTGACCCCGATTACGGACCCGCGCTTTTTGGTCAGGCCAGGATCAAGCTATCCAATAGCGACGTAGACGGGGCCGTGGCCTTGCTCGATTCGGCGCTGGAAAAAAATCCCAATCTCTACGAGGCAAGTCAGCTTAAGGGAGATATTCTGGCATCCCGGGGTGAAATCCAGGAAGCCTTTGAAATCTATCGCAAGATTCTTGATCTCAAGCCGGATTTTCTGCCAGCGTATGTATCGCTGATTTCACGCCAGATGGCGCTCGGCCAGCTCGACGAAGCGGCAACGCAGTTCGAAGCCATGCAGAAGGTCGCTCCGGGACGCCCGCAGACGAACTATGTCAAGGCGGAACTCTTATATCGGCAGAAAAGATTCACGGAAGCGCGCGAGGCTATCCAGCAACATCTGCGGGTGTTTCCCGAAAGCGTGCCGGGGCGGCAAGTGGCGGGCGCCATCGAATTCGAGCTCAAATCCTACGCTGTCGCCGAGCAGTATCTGCAGTCTGTCCTTCCGGAAGCGCCCAAGACGGGCACCGCGCGCCGGATATTGATCGCTTCGTACCTGCGTAGCGGGAAGCCCGACAAGGCGCTGGGCGTCTTGCAACCGATTCTGAACCAAATCGACGACAATTCGGACATGCTGGCACTGGCTGGTGAAGTGTTCATGCAGAACGGCGAGGTAGAGAAAGCCAGCACGTATTTTGAAAAAGCAATCGCCCTTGACCCGAAAAGCAAGGGCAAGCAGACGGCGTTCGCGCTCTCGCACCTTGCCATGGGCGAAACAGAGACGGCCTACAAGGAACTGGAAAAGATCGCTGCGACCGATGTCGGCATGCAGGCGGATTTTGCGCTGATCTCCTCGCAGTTGCGAAGCCGTAAATTCGAGCAGGCGCTGAAGTCTATCGATAATCTGGAGAAAAAGCGGGCGGGTGATCTGCTGGTCGGTCCGCGGATCGATAATCTGCGCGGTACCGCGCTGCTCGGCATGCGTGACGTCAACGGGGCCAGGGTGAGCTTCGAACAAGCCTTGCAGAAAAATCCGGAGTATTTCCCGGCGACGGAAAATCTGGCGAGGCTCGACCTGGCCGCCAAGAAGCCGGATGACGCGAAAAAGCGTTTCGAAGACGTGCTTGCCAGGAATCCGAAAAGCTCGATGGCCATGCTCGCGCTGGCTGAACTGCAGGCACGCACCGGCGGAACAATGGACGAAGTGCTGGCCTTGCTTAACAGGGCGATGGCCGAGAACCCCAGCGATCTTGCTTCGCGTCTGGCGCTGATCAATTTTTATATCGGCGCGAAAGAATTCAGGAAAGCCGTGGCGGCGGCTCAGGAAGCATCGGGAGTCTTTCCCGACAATCCGCTCATCATGGATGCCGAGGGCAAGGCGCAGCAGGCGACACAGAATTACAATCAGGCGCTTTCGATCTATGCCAAGCTCTCGGAACAAAATCCCAATGCGATACAGCCCCACTTGCGCATCGCCGAGATCCATGTGGCGGCGAAGAACAAAGACGCCGCCATGCAAAGTCTGCGCAAGGCGCTGGCGATCAAACCCGATTCGATCGAAGCGCAACGCGGCATGATCATGCTGGATCTGGACGCCGGGCGTGTCTCGAACGCCGTCGCGACGGCGCGTAACGTTCAGAAACAGTTTCCAAAAAATCCAGTGGGCTATCTCCTGGAAGGCGAATCCTATGCCGTGAGCAAAGCATGGAAAGAAGCGGTGGAGGCCTATCGGAACGGGATCAGGCAGACCGGGGCGAACGAGCTGGCGATGGGGCTCCACGCCGTGCTGACGGCACAGAACGTTCCCGGAGAAGCGGACAAATTCGCCACCGTCTGGCTGAAAGAACATCCCAAGGATCAACGGTTCCGGTTTTATCTTGCCGAATCGGCCACCGCCCGTGCTGACTATCCGATGGCGGTCCGGCATTATCGGACACTGCTGGATAATCAGTCCGACAATCCGAGCCTGCTGAACAATCTGGCCTGGGTCATGGCGAAAAACAAGGATCCGAAAGCTATCGAACTGGCGGAAGAAGCTTACAAGCTGGCTCCCGACCAGGCGAATATCATCGATACCCTCGGCTCGCTGCTGGTAGACAAAGGTGATCTCGATCGAGGCGTCGAACTGTTGAGAAAGGCGTATTCCCTTGCTCCGAACAACCCGATGATCCAGTTCAATCTCGCCAATGCGCTTGTCAAGATCGGAAAGGGTGCGGAAGCCAAGCCGATGCTCATCAATCTGTCTACGCTGGGCAACAGGTTTCCCCAAAGCCGTGAGGTTAGCGAGTTGTTGCGAGGCATGAAATAAGGATAAGAAAGGGAACGTGCATGACGACAGTCGCGGTAGTGGGCCTGGGCTATGTGGGTTTACCCCTGGCCGTGGAATTCGGCAAAAAATGGCGGACGATCGGTTTTGACCTGTCGGCAAGCAAGGTCGCCAATTATCGGAAGTTCATCGATCCGACGGGCGAAGTCAGTAGCGAGGATCTTCGGGCGGCGACGCACCTTGAAGTCGGGAACGATCCGGGCGCCTTGAAGGAAGCCGATTTCATCGTCGTGGCGGTACCGACGCCCGTCGATGTAGCGCATCAGCCGGATTTGGGTCTGCTGATCGGTTCGTCGCAGTCTGTCGGGAGGAATCTGAAACATGGAGCGACCATCGTCTTCGAATCCACGGTTTACCCCGGAGCGACCGAAGAAGTCTGTATCCCGATTATCGAGCAGGAGTCCGGACTGAAGTGGAAACAGGATTTTTTTGTTGGTTACTCGCCGGAGCGGATCAATCCGGGCGACAAGGAACGAACCTTGACCAGAATCGTCAAGGTCGTTTCCGGAGACACGCCGGAAACCCTCGAACGCGTCCGGGAGATGTACGCGAGCATCGTTACCGCAGGGGTGTATCCCGCATCGAGCATCAAGGTCGCCGAAGCAGCCAAGGTGATCGAAAATACGCAGCGTGACCTGAACATCGCGTTGATGAACGAACTCGCCATCATTTTCGACCGGATCGGCATCGATACGCAGGAAGTCCTCAAGGCGGCGGGAACCAAATGGAATTTTTTGCCTTTTCGGCCAGGATTGGTCGGTGGTCATTGCATTGGTGTGGATCCCTATTACTTGACGCATAAGGCGGAGATGCTTGGCTACCATCCGGAGGTCATCCTGGCAGGGCGCAAGATCAACGACGGGATGGGCAAGTTCATCGCCGAACAAACAGTCAAGAACCTTGTACGCAACGGCTGGAAGATCAAGGATGCACCGATCATCGTGTTGGGCTTGACTTTCAAGGAGGATTGTCCGGATCTGCGCAACTCACGGGTCATCGACGTCATCTGCGAATTACAGTCCTACGGCGCGCGCGTGTTCGTTCACGAGCCCGTGGCGGACGCGGATGAGGCGAGGCGTGAATATGGCGTCGAACTGACGCCCTGGAAAGAATTGCCGAAAGCGGTAGCGATCGTCGCCGCGGTGGCGCACAAGGCATTCCGTGACCGTTCCATTTCCGAATACGTGGAAAAATTACAGCCGGGAGGCGTGCTGACGGACGTAAAAAGCATGTTCGATGAAGCACAACTGAAACAGCAGGGAGTCACCGTGTGGCGCCTTTGACCGTTTACGACCCGATCCATCAGCGCCTGTCAGCGCAGGGCAATTGCATGAATGCCATTGAAATGAAGGACGACACTTCCCGCGGAGTATGGCGATCCATCTTCCTCCCCCCTCGCGGGGGAGGATGCCCCGAATTTTGGCAAAAGCGCAGGAGAGGGGGCGGCGGTTCAGCGCGAAACAAGGCTGGAACAGGCCCAATCCTCCCCCTCTCCTGCCCCTGCCGGGGCACCCTCTCCCACAAGGGGAGAGGGAAAGCAAACGCCTGTTTATGCTTTACCATGACAAATATATTCATGCGATTGCTCTGCCTGTCAGCGCGACCAGCACGCTGGCTTTTCGCCAGTCGTGTCGGAAACCGGGCTTGCGGAGCGCCATCGTGAGGGCGTGTCACGCCAAGCCTCGTGACGCCATGGCAATGTGGCTGGGACTGATCCTCGCGCCATTTTGCTTTTCCTTGCACGCAGCGGAATATTCCGCGGCAAAACCAAGTCCGGAAATACTGGCCCTGTTACGGATGGAAGCACGCTCTTACGAACATGGGGAAGGGGTTCCCAGGGATGTCGAGCGCGCCGTCAGCCTTTATTGCGATGGCGCGCGATACGGCGATGTGGAGTCGCAGTTCAGCCTTGGCTGGATGTATGCGAACGGACGTGGCGTCGAGCGCAACGATGAACTGGCTTCGGCGTTCTTTCAGCTTGCCGCCGGGCATGGGCACGAGCAGTCCAGAAGAATGCTACGCTTCGTCGGAGCAGTGGTAGTCCCCTTGCCCGACTGCATGAACAGGCTGAAACAGCCTATTGAAGAAGATTATGTGTTCCGCTCGGACAATCCAGCGCAGCAGCGGATATTTGCTTTGGTACGCAGGCTGGCCCCCGAATACGGCCTCAGCCCGTGGCTGGCCATGGCGATCATTCGCGCGGAATCGAACTTCGAGCCGGCGGCGGTATCGCCGAAAAATGCGCAGGGTCTGATGCAACTGATTCCGGAAACCTCGGCGCGTTTCAATGTCAGGAGACCCTTCGATCCCGAGCAGAACATCCGTGGCGGGATGGCCTATCTGCGCTGGCTGCTGGCGTATTTTGAAGGCAATGTCGCCCTGGTTGCCGCTGCCTATAACGCCGGGGAGGGCGCGGTCAACCGGTATCGCGGGGTTCCGCCCTACGCGGAGACCCAAGGCTATGTCAGCCGGATTTTGCGCCTTTTCCAAAAAGAAGAGCATCCGTTCGATCCGAAGGTGACCGAGCCTTCGCCGGCACTTTTGCACATTCGCCGCGCCAACAAGCGGCTAAGATAAGCAGCGATGACTAACGACAGATTCCGACACAGATTGGGCAGAGTGCTTGTGGCTATCCTGACCGCACTTGTATTTCTGTTTTCGGGAAGCGCTTCGTCCGCGCTGCCCGATATGATTCAGCGCGTCAAGCCGTCGATCGTTGCCATTGGTACCTTCGACCGGACCCGGAGCCCGGCTTTCGTTATGCGCGGGACGGGTTTCGTTTTGGGAACGGGGAATAGGATTGCAACCAGCGCCCACGTCATCCCTGAATTCTTGCCCACCTCGGGCAACGAAGCCCTGGTAGTGCGAATTCCTTCGCAAACCGGCGAGTTGCAGCAACGCGTAGCGGAACGGGTTCATGTTGACAAAGCTCATGACCTGGCGGTTCTGAAAATTGAAGGTCCGCCCTTACCGGCGATTTCCCTCAGCAGGGAGGCGGTGAGGGAAGGACAGGAAGCGGCCTTTATCGGCTTCCCGATAGGAACGGTTCTTGGTTTGACGCCCGTCACGCATCGCGCAATTGTTTCGGCGATTACTCCCATTGCGTTGCCAGGCGCGACTGCGCAACAACTTACCGAAAAGGTGATCCGGCGCCTGAAAAGCGGAACCTTTGATATATACCAGCTCGATGGTACGGCTTATCCCGGCAATAGCGGAGGGCCGCTTTTGAATACGGAAACCGGAGAAGTCATCGGCATCATCAACATGGTATTCGTCAAAGGAACAAAGGAGGCCACGCTTTCCCAACCATCGGGAATCAGTTTCGCTATACCGGTCGTTTATTTACAGGAATTGCTTCAGCAATGAGGATGGAAGCCGCATGTACTCCTTCTCATCAAACTTCGGCACAAGTGAAGCTGGAAATTTCGAAGGTATAGAAAGTACAGGATGCTGAAAAAATTCCGTTTTGTCGTACGCAGAATAGTGCGCCAAGGCACGAGGAAAGTGATTTCCTGGTTGCCAAGGAATCAGCGCTTCAAAATAATCCGTTCTTTTGCCGACTGTAATCCGTCTCTGAGTTCCCGGCTGGTTCTGAAGATCGCCGAGACCCAGGAGGAATTGGAAGCCTGTTTCAAACTCCTGCACGAGGCCTATGTGGATAGCGGTTTCATGAAATCCCACCCGTCCGGAATGCGCGTGACGATATATCATGCCTTGCCGACAACCACCACACTTTGTGCCAAATACGATGACAAAGTGGTCGGAACCCTTTCATTGATTCGTGAAAGCATTCTCGGCGTTCCAATGCAGAAAATATTTGATTTGAGCGCTGTCCGGGCGAAGAAAGGGCAAATCGCCGAAGTGTCCGCTCTCGCGATACATAAAGGGTTTCGCAGAACCGGAGGCAGTGTCCTGTTTCCGCTGATGAAGTTCATGTACGAGTACTGCACAACCTTTTTCGATACGCGACACCTGGTCATTGCCGTCAATCCCAGGCACATCGAGATGTATGAGTCGCTGTTGTTCTTTCAACGGCTTTCGGCGAACGTCGTGGAGAATTACGATTTCGTCAATGGCGCTCCAGCCGTCGGAGCGACGCTCGATCTCATGGAAGCCCCGGAGATCTTTCGCAAATGCTATGACTCGAAACCGCCTTATCAGAATCTTTACGCCTACTTCACACAAATCAGGTTGCCCAATATCGAATTTCCGAACCGGCGTTTCTATACCACGAATGATCCGGTATTGACGCCGGAATTGGTCGACTACTTTTTCAACATTCGAACCGATACGTTTCGGGATCTGAGCGTAAGAAGAAAAATACTGCTGCATACCATTTACGATTTACCGGAATACAGAAAAGTTCTTCCAGAATTCCCGGCAGGCGCGGAAAGCATTCCGATCAGGCGTCATGAGCGTTTCTCGGTAAGGTGTCCCGCGAAACTCTTTGCGCAGGGAATGGAAAAAGATCAGGAAATACCCATCGAAATTATCGAAGTCTCGCGATATGGCTTCCAGGCTCATGTCAAGAAACAGCTTCCGCTGAATATCTGGTTCGAAACGATCGTACAACTCGGGCACAGCGACATTTCGCATATACGCTCCATGGTTCTGCGCGGCAGCAATAATGGATCCAGCGAGTTCTACGGTTTCAGTTTGGGAGAACCTGATCTCCTCTGGCTTAAATTTGTATCAGTGCTCTATCACGGTCGGACATATTCCGATCTTGAAACCGCGACCCGATTTCTTTAATCTCTCTGGGTCTAATTCCCCGCCCCTTGGGGCGCAGTAATTTGAGGGTTTTGTGGTTTTGATACCCCGCTGCTTGCGGCGGGGTCGTTCATTCAGGCCTGTCGATCTAACGTGTTTTGGAAGGGGTTTGCATCCCCTCTCAAAATGGTCGCCGAAACCCCGGCCTTCAGGCCGGGGTATGGTTCCCACCTTTCTTACGGGCGGGGTTTCAAACCGGAGTTAGTTTTACGATGAAAAAAGCGGCCGGCAACGAGACCGTCAAAGAGGATGAAATCATGCAAGGGTGCGTGCTGATGATCATTGGCGTTTTCTTTCTCGGGGCGTGGATTGTTTCCGGCTCATTCTGGTACGCGCTCTTGTTGACTGCATTCGGTGGGGGCCTTGTGGCTTGCGTCCTCGTCTTCGCGGCGGCAGGCCTGATCGGGCTGATTCGCATGATTTTTTTCCGCCGCGCTTAATCAGAGGTCAGGTATCAGGGATCAAAACCGATCGGTGTTGATCCCTGATTCTCACCATTGCGTCCGGCAGTGGGAAGCATTTGATGTTGTAAGCGCGTGGCGTACAACAAAAGGGAAGGGACAGCAGGGAGACAATGGATTACGTGTAGGTTGGGAAAGCGAAGCGCATCCCGACATTGGGCCTGTGAGTACGCTGAATCGCCCGATGTCGGGTTACGCCTTCGGCTTACCCAACCTACTAATCTGATTTCATAATCCCGCCGCCGCAATGAACAACTGGTCAAGCGCCTCGCCGGTCAGCCCCAACGCAACGGCCATCGCGCCGAAAAGAGGATTGCCCCGCTCGACGCTCGCGGCATATTCCCACTCGATCCGCGCGGCGGCGCCTTGATCGCCTTCCATGCACGCGATTGCCACTTCGACTTGCTCCAGCAAGCCCGCGCCGAGTAGCGCCAGACGCGCCTGGCGCATGCTGATGGCGTGAGGGACGCCGGAACCTCCCGGCCCCGACGCTGGAGTCTCGCCGGTTTCAGGTTCAGGGGGTGGGAGGATGTCCTCAAAAATCTAGGAGTTGCCCGTCCATTGAGCACGTTGTCCCGCGGGTATTTCAGGCGGCGGCACATCAATCGCCAGTGCCGGAATCAGCCACACCTCTTTTTCCAGTGGGGACGGGTGAGCGTTTGTCAGTCCGACAAAATAGCCGGCGGAATCGAGTTGGCTTACTGTTTTGAGTTCCATGATGCCGTCCTAGTATTTGATGCAGGCCAGAAGCGCAATATTGCGCGGGCGCGATTCGGTTCCGCCGATGGCGATGGCGGTGCCGGTTACATCGTGGGTATGACCACCACCCTCTACAAAAGTAAACGGATACGCTGGATTTATAGTTTTTCTACCATTAGTAACGGAAATTCGTATTCCGTTGGTCGTGTTGGAGTCACTCGTATAATTTGTACTGGTTTCGGTATGAACGTGCGCCCCGGACGAGCTGATTGTTCCGGACAACGAATGCGAATGGCTTAAATTACCCGATTCCTGACTTGACGCGAACGCCCGCGACGAATCCACGCCCCGACCCTGATCCCAAGCGTGGCGTTCACTTTCTCGATGCCGGTGATGTCTTCGCTCATTCTTCGCTCCTGTTTCGCTTGGCGGCACGTGTCCGCCATTGCATGACTTCGAGATAATCGAGGCGTTCTAGGCCCTCCAGCGACCAGTGAAAGACAAGGGCGATGTCCGCCCAGGCGTCCTCGATCGTTACGGAGTAGGCTCCTCCTGCGTCATGGATTTGGGAGCCAAAAAACCGGACACCTCCGCGGCCAGTTACACCAGGTCGGCGGGATGAAGCTGGGCGTTGATTTCGTGCTCGGTCAGCGGCGCGTCGGTAATGCGCGGCAAGACCACGGTCAGGGAGACGACATCCATCTGCATCAGGTCAAAGAGCTTGACGCCCTTGAGCCAGCCGGTGCCGCGCGGTTCGATGAACTGCACGCTGGCGACTTCAATATCGCCGCGCTTCAGGGGATGTTCCAGAGTGACGGTTTTCATGTTTTTCCTTTTCAGGTAATTTCCATAACCTTTTCGTCTATGCGCCCAACGGCAAAAAGGACGGCCTGCAACTCATTCCGGTGTCCGAAGTCGCCGCCAAGGATGAATTCCTCAACATCAAGAACATCACCCGCGACGACCAGCTCGCTGCGCACCGCGTACCGCCCCAGCTCCTCGGCATCATCCCCGAAAACGCTGGCGGCTTCGGCGACGTGAGCAAGGCCGCGTGGATTTTCTACATGAACGAAATCCGCCCGCTGATCGCCCGTATGCTGGAGATCAATGAATGGGCGGGCGACGGCGTGGTGAGCTTCCGTGAGTACGAAATTATCGCTGCGGAACCAAGGCCGATGAACTAGCAAAGAGACGGCGCGACCCGCCGGAATGTTGCGAGCATCCCGACAAGCCGCCGCGTGTAGAGACTCCTACAGTTGGCCGAGGCGCCGTGCTGCGATCACAGCGTCGCCGAGGCTACCACATTCAGGTATCAGCGACTGACACCTGTTGGAGATACTGCATGCAAGTCAATAAAACCGTTATCCGATCCGCCATCCGCTACTTCGGCGGCAAATGGGCCATCGCCCCCTGGGTGATCGAACACATGCCCGACCACGAAACCTATGTCGAACCCTTCGGTGGCGGGGCCAGCATCCTCTTGTGCAAACCGCCCGCCAAACTGGAGATCTACAACGATCTGGACAGCGAGATCGTCGGCCTGTTCCGGGTGCTGCAATCGGGTGACCAGTGCCGGCAGTTGATGCGGATGTTGAAGCGCACGCCGTGGTCACGCGAGCAGTACCGGGAGGCGTTCCAGCCATCAGCAGATACCATCGTCCGCGCCTACATCAGGGTAATCGCACACGCAGAAGTCATAAGTCATTGTATCGAAGAGCATTGTCCAATGGGGTAAGACCGAGCAAAGAAGCGCGGTACTCTGGGATTCGGTCAGCGGTTTTGCGTCGGGAACGTAAGC
>BNUC01000031.1 GCA_025997075.1 Betaproteobacteria bacterium
GTTTGCGGCACAAAAGTTTCCGACAAAGAACTCCAGAAACTCAGAATCATCCGCGCTGACTTCCATCCAGAGTGGAATTACGGAATTCGCCCACGTGTGTAAACTTAATTTATGAACGACTCCTAAGGCGTGACAGGTCAATGAACACTTTTGCGCTTACGGTTTTTGTGGGCGCAGGATTTGTGCTCCATTTTCCAAGCTGTTGCCCCAATACAACAAAGCTTTCGCTTCTTCGTCCCATTTCCG
Organism: Betaproteobacteria bacterium; assembly: GCA_025997075.1. Classification (GTDB taxonomy): domain Bacteria; phylum Pseudomonadota; class Gammaproteobacteria; order Burkholderiales; family Rhodocyclaceae; genus Propionivibrio. The sequence continues at coordinate 247 of BNUC01000031.1, forward strand.
CATCCGCTTTTGACAAGGCGAACACGCTCCCGGCATACTGCCGCCAGTTTTTCGTTCAACCTATTTTTTACGGAGGTTTTTATGTCTGCCCACAATCAACAAGGAGTTACCGCAACGCGCTGACGCGCCGCACGCCGCAGACATAAGCTCCGGCTCGGTGCGCGTTCAGCCGCCCCGAGCCAGGCCGAGATTCCCGACGGAAGATTTTTCCATCAGTCCTCGCGAAAACCCTGGCACATGCTCGCATGCCGGGGTTTTTTGTTTTCAGGATTAAAAGGAATTCTCATGGCCATTCAATGGACTTTGAACAAGGGGCGCGTGCCCATCAAAATCTGGACGCGCGATCTGGAACCCCAGGCTTTGCAACAACTGGTGCATCTTTCGCAACTCGACATTGTGCGTCACCCGATTGCCGTCATGCCCGACGTGCACGTGGGTGTCGGGGCGACGGTCGGCTCGGTGATTCCGACCGTGCGCGCCATCATTCCGGCGGCGGTCGGCGTCGACATCGGCTGCGGCATGGTCGCCGTGCGTCTGACCCTGAACGCCCGCGACCTGCCCGACAATCTGCACGCCATTCGCAACGCCATCGAAGCCGCCGTGCCGGTCGGTTTCAACCAGCACGAACGCAGCAAGATGAAGGGCAGCGCCTACGCGCGACAGGCGCGGCATATGTCGGATCGTCTGGATGTCATCGTCGGCAAGCATCCCGGTTTGATGAAAATGCAACGGCATTTCAATGAAACCTGGGCTTGCCAGTTGGGTACGCTGGGCGGCGGCAATCATTTCATCGAACTCTGTCTGGATGAAGCAGGGCAGGTTTGGGTGATGCTGCATTCCGGCAGTCGCGGCATCGGCAATGTCATCGGGCGTTACTTTATTGCCGCCGCGCAGAAGGATATGCGGCGTCATCAGGTCGCCCTGCCGCATAAAGACCTCGCCTATTTCAACGCGGGCAGCGAACTTTTCGACGATTACGTCGAGGCGCTGGGCTGGGCGCAGGATTACGCGCTGGAAAATCGCCGCATGTTGCTGGCAACCATCCTCGCCGCCTTGCGCCCCGGTCTGCCGCACTTTACGACGAGCGACGAGGCGATTAACTGTCATCACAACTACGTCGCGGAAGAAACGCATTTCGGCGAGCGCATGTACATCACCCGCAAGGGCGCGATTCGGGCGGGAGAAGGCGAACTGGGCATCATCCCCGGCAGCATGGGCGCAAAAAGTTTCATCGTGCGCGGACTGGGCAATGCCGCTTCGTATTGCTCCTGTTCGCACGGCGCCGGTCGCCGCATGAGCCGTTCTGCCGCCAAACGGCGTTTTGACCGTCACGACCTCGCGGCGCAAACCGCTGGCGTGGAATGCCGCAAGGATGGCGGCGTGGTCGATGAAATCCCCGGCGCGTACAAGGACATCGACGAGGTGATGGCGAACCAGTCGGACTTGGTGGACATCGTGCACACCCTGAAACAGGTGTTGTGCGTCAAAGGATGATTTTTAAGCAACCGCAAAAGGAGAACAAACATGGACATTGCAAAAATCGGGCAACAAAACTTGTCGCATCGGGGCACATCGGGGAATCCCCCTGCTCCGGTTCCAAACTTTTTCAAGGACAAGCATCATGACCAGAAAACAACGTCATCAGCGTGAAGAACGCCTGCTGCTACCGCCTTCGCCGCCGCCGCGCAATCCTTTCGCCACCACGGCGAAAATGCGGCGCGGCGTGGAAGTGCATGAAAAAAGCCGAAGCGCAAAACGCCGCGCCCGACACATGCAGTTGCAGCGCATTCTGCACGGCGATTTTTCGGCGGCGGATAAGGACTAAATCAGGTATCAGATGTCAGGTATCAGGTATCAAAACCGGATGGCCCCCTGGGAGCGCAGGCGTCCCGCCCGCTCTTCTAAACCAGCGGGCGGCGCTCCCAGGAACCCCAAAACCTGCCGTCCGGTTTTGATACCTGACATCTGATCCCTGAGTTACGATTGTCGGGATGCGCCGCTTCGCGGCTTTCCCAACCTACGGGCGCGCGCCCTACTCAACCCATATGCGCTCGGAAATCCCTCTCTACCCTCACCACTCTGTCATTCCCGCGAAGGCGCGCTACCGCACCAACTCCGCTACGGCCACGAGAGTTTTGCGTGAGCGCTTCAAGAATCAAAGCTGTCTATTTTTCATCATGATTTTCACCCTCATCAAGTGGCTGTATGTCGCCGTCAATGCTTACCTGATTGTCCGGCTGTATCGCATCCTTCCCGGCAAGGGAACGGCGCGTGTCATGCGCATTCTCTCTTGTCTGTTCATTAAAGTCATACCGCAGCTAACCAACTAGGTTATAATCAGACATGGAAAAAAGCACGCCTCATTACAAGTTGCCTATCGTCAAATCTCTGCTCGAAAAAGGCAGAGTAAGAACTACGCACGCGGCTCGATCCGGGGCAAATGCGCTAGGTCTGGATCTGGCTGGAATATTGGCGGTAGTGGCGGCGCTCACGTCAGCGGATTTCTACAAGAGTATGACTACGCACACCGACCATACAATTTGGCAGGACGTGTACCGACCCAGCACGAATGTGGGCGATGTGTACCTGAAACTGACGGTCGTGGATGATGTGCTGATCGTATCCTTCAAGGAGCTATGAACATGAAATGTCCTGTTTGCGGCACGACCGAACTGATTCACGATACCCGTGACCTGCCTTATACCTACAAGGGTGAAACCACCCTTATTGCGGCAGTAACGGGCGACTTCTGCCCTGCTTGCGCCGAGTCTATTCTGGATATTGGAGAATCAGAGCGCGTCATGCGCGAGATGCAGATTTTCTCAAAGCAAATCAACGCCGCCTACGTTGACCCTGCCTACATCACCCAAGTCCGCAAGAAACTTGACCTCGACCAGCGCGAAGCCGCAGAAATCTTTGGCGGCGGCGTCAATGCCTTCTCTCGCTATGAAAACGGCAAGACCAAACCGCCGCTGGCGTTGGTGAAATTGCTCAAGCTTTTAGATGTGCATCCCGAACTGCTGGGCGAGGTCAAGGCGGCATAAGCCTGCCGCCTGTCACCTGATCTCTGATGCCTGAAGCGCCTGTTCCATATCCGCGCAAAGGTCTTGCGCATTTTCCAGTCCTGCCGCGATGCGCACCAACGAGGGCACGATGCCGGCACGCTCCATCTTGTCTGGGGGCAGACTGGCTTCCCACATCGAGGCGGCGTGCACCACCAGCGTTTCGACGCCGCCCAGACTGACGGCGTGTTTGGCCAGTTTCAAGGCGGCAACGAAATTTTTGGCAGCCTGAAAACCGGTTTCGTCCCCCGGCGCGCCTTTGAGTTCGATGCTCAACACGCCGCCGCCATGCTGCATTTGCCGCTTTGCCAGTTCATGCTGCGGGTGGCTTGCGAGTTCTGGATAGTGCACTCGCGTAACCGCCGGATGCGCTTCCAGAAAACGGCCCAGCGCCAGAGCGTTTTCGTTCTGACGGGCGACGCGCATGGGCAGGGTGCGCAGACCGCGCAACAGCAAGAAGGCGTTGAAAGGACTGACGTTAGTTCCCAGGACGATGGAACGCGCCCAGATTTTTTCGACAGCTTCCCGGTTGCCGCACACCACACCCGCAATCAGGTCACTGTGGCCGCCCAGGTATTTGGTGGCGCTGTGCAGCACGAGGTCGATGCCGAAATCGCGCGGATGCTGGTTGATGGGCGAAGCAAAGGTGTTATCAGCCAGGGTGGTAATGCCGCGACTTCTGGCGAAATCGGCGACGGCGGCGAGGTCGGTCAGAGTCAGCGTCGGGTTGGAAGGCGTTTCCACCACGATCAGTTTTGTATTCTCGCGTGTCGCTTTGGCGAAGGCGGCGCTGTCGCGCTGATCGACCAGAGTAACCTCGACGCCCAGATTCGGCAGCAGGTCAGTGAGCATTTGCGCGGTACCCATGTAATGCGTGGTCTGCGCCACGATGTGGTCACCCGCGCGCGCATGCGCGAACAGGGTAGTGCTCATCGCGCCCATGCCGGACGACATCAGCAACGCCGCTTCCGCGTTTTCCAGTCGGGCGAGCAAGCGTTCGCAGCGTTCCTGCGTCGGATTGCCGTAGCGGGCGTAGTAACGCGAGTGGCGCGGCTGGTTGGCCATTTCCGCGAATTCGGCGGAATTACGGGCGCTGTAGGTCGAAGCCGGGTAAATCGCCGGGGCGAGCGCCGTATCGTCCGTTTCGGGATTATCCCAGTCCAGATCGCCGTGGATGACCAGCGATTGCGGGTCGGAAAGGAAATCGTCGTTATTCAAGATAAACTCTTACTATAAAAATATTTTCAGGATGTACCGCCGACCAGTGTACCAACAATTGAAAACGAATGACTTTCCCCGCATGAATCCTTCCGACCGAGGTTCCGCCATGTCTTGTCGCCATTGCTGTTCGCGTCCGACCTTCCTCATATTGTTGGCCTTCGCCATCCTCTCGCCCTGTTCCGCCAGCGCCGTAGAGAAATGAGTACATGGCTCATGGGTCAATGTGCGCGAAACGGTGGAAGCGCAAAGCGCCGTGATTGAGCATGTGACGACGAACACGAAAGTGGATGTCGTCGCGCAAGTTCAGGTTTACCTCACGCCTTGTTTTCATCAACATCAATGGCGAGTGGTATCCGTTTGAGAAAGACTATGAAAAATCGGGCTGCTGACAGAAATTTTTGCCAGACTCGCGTACCCCAACGAACTTCGTGTAACAGTAACTTTATCCCATCCTCCGTGCGGTGATGGGCGATGGATGCTTATGCACCCTTGCTGAACTGCCCGAAACCGCTTGGCCTTCTCGCTTCCGGACATAAAAAAACCCGCCCAAAAAATTCAGGCAGGTTGTTTTGACTCTGTTGATTGTGGTCGGGGCGAGAGGATTCGAACCTCCGACTCCTACGTCCCGAACGTAGTACTCTACCAGGCTGAGCTACGCCCCGACCGGGGATGCGGTTGCTAAAACATCGCTAAAACGTCCTGGCCACCGCAAAGACCGACAAGTCTAGCAAAGAATCCTTGTATGTGGAAGCGGGTAGCGCCTCAATGGAGGCTTGGGCGCGACAGATTTCGGCTTCGGCCTGTTTCCGGGTGTGTTCCAGAGCGCCCGTGGCGCGGATGGCCGCCAGCACCTGCGGGAAATCGTCCCGTCCTCCGTTCTCGATGGCCTGGCGCACGCAAAGCGCCTGTTCCGCCGTCCCGTGCTGCATGACATAAATCAGCGGCAGGGTCGGCTTGCCTTCGGCCAGGTCATCGCCGAGATGCTTGCCGGTTTCGGCTTCGACGCTGGAATAATCGAGCACGTCGTCGATCAACTGGAAAGCGGTGCCCAGATGGCTGCCGTATCGGGCCATGGATTCTTCGGTTTCCGGATCGGCGCCGCCGACGACGGCCCCGACCTGAGCGGCGGCCTCGAACAGCTTGGCGGTTTTGCAGCGGATGACTTGCAGATAACGCTCTTCATCGACATCGGCGTTGTGGCAATTCATCAGTTGCAGCACTTCGCCTTCGGAGATGACGCAGGTGGCTTCGGCAAGGATGCGCATGATGCGCATGTCGTTAACCTCGACCATCATCTGGAAAGAACGCGAATAGAGAAAATCTCCGACCAGAACGCTGGCCGCGTTGCCGAACAGAACGTTGGCCGTTTTTCTGCCGCGCCGCAGCTCGGATTCGTCGACAATATCGTCGTGCAGCAGGGTGGCGGTGTGGATGATTTCGGTGATCGCGGCCAGATCATGGTGGAGTGTTCCACGATAACCCAGCGCGCCGGCGCTGAGGAGCAGCAAGGCCGGACGCAGGCGTTTGCCTCCGGCGTTGATGATGTAGTCGGCGACCTGCTGGATGAGCACCACCTCGGACTTGAGCTTCCGGCGGATGACCGCGTCGACAGCCTGCATGTCCGCTTCAATCAACTTATAGAATCGCTCGGGTTTCACCGGAATTAGCCTGGAACAAAACTTCAGGATGTTAGGTAAACTTCAGGATGTTAGGTGGCGCTTGGGGGGGTGTCAAGCCGAAGCCGAAGAGCCGAAGCCGAAGAGTAGCTGAAAAGTAAGCAGATTGCTGGCATAAGCGCAGGTGAAAGAAAAACAGATGAAACGAAGTCTTTGACTCGGCAGGGGAAATGCGTATAATTCGCGGTTCTTTGTTTCACTTTTCCCTTGGTTTTTTTGGAGTCCAACATGTACGCGGTCATAAAAACCGGTGGCAAGCAGTATCGTGTTGCCGTCGGCGAAAAATTGAAAATAGAACAGATACCGGCAGAAGTTGGCGCAGAAGTTACGCTTGATCAAGTGCTTATGGTTGGCGAGGGCGAGTCCGTGAAAGTCGGCGCTCCCCTGGTCACCGACGCGGCGGTCAAGGCTACTGTGCTTTCGCAAGGCCGTCACGACAAGGTCACGATCTTCAAGATGCGTCGTCGCAAGCATTATCAGAAGCATCAGGGCCACCGTCAAAATTACACCGAAATCCGTATCGACGGTATTTCTGCCTGAGCATTGTCTCGTCGGCTTAACGGAAAGGAAAGAGTCACATGGCACACAAAAAAGCAGGCGGCAGTTCGCGTAACGGTCGCGATTCGCAATCGAAACGTCTCGGCGTCAAGCGTTATGGCGGTCAAGACGTTTCTGCCGGAAGCATCATCGTTCGGCAGCGCGGCACGCAGTTCCATCCAGGCGTGAATGTCGGTCTGGGCAAGGATCACACCTTGTTCGCCCTGATCGATGGGCAGGTTGAATTCATCCTCAAGGGGCCGAAGCAGCATCGCACGGTCAATATCGTTCCCGCCGTAGCCTGATTATTCGGGCCAGGTTCGGTAGCGCAAAAGCCCTATTTCGATAGGGCTTTTTACTTTTACAGGTACGCACATGAAATTCATCGACGAGGCGAAGATTTATGTTGCAGCCGGCGACGGCGGCAACGGCGTCGTCTCGTTCAGGCGCGAGAAGTATGAGCCCGAGGGCGGTCCGGACGGCGGCGACGGCGGTCGCGGCGGCAGCGTCCAGGTGGTGGCCGATCGCAACATCAACACGCTGGTCGAATACCGCTATACCCGCAAGTTCATCGCGCAGCGCGGCGAGAACGGCTCGTCCGCCGGGTGCTACGGCAAAGGCGGCAAGGATATCGTCCTGCGCGTTCCGGTCGGCACGGTGATTACCGACATCAATACCCTGCAGGTGGTCGCCGATCTGGCAAGCGACGAACAGACTGTACAGATTGCCAGGGGCGGCAAGGGCGGCCTCGGCAACATTCACTTCAAGTCGAGCACCAACCGCACGCCGCGTCAATGCACCAAGGGCGACCCCGGCGAGGAGCGCGACTTACGCCTCGAACTGCGCGTGCTGGCCGACATCGGCTTGCTCGGCTTGCCCAATGCCGGGAAAAGCACCTTCATCCGCGCGGTTTCGGCAGCGCGCCCCAAAGTCGCCGACTATCCGTTCACCACCCTCTATCCCAATCTCGGCGTGGTGCGCGTCAGCGAGAACAAGAGTTTTGTCATTGCCGACATTCCCGGCCTGATCGAAGGCGCGGCGGACGGCGCCGGTCTGGGCATCCGCTTTCTCAAGCATCTGGCGCGCACGCGCGTGTTGCTGCACATCATCGATCTGGCGCCCTTCGATCCAGAGGCTGATCCGGTAAACGAAGCTCGCGCCATCGTGCGTGAACTGGAGAAATTCAGCCCTGAACTGGCCGCCAAGCCGCGCTGGCTGGTGCTCAACAAGCTCGACCTGATTCCGGAGGATGAACGTGAGCGACGCGTCGCGGATTTTCTGCGTGCCTATGAAGCCGCCGACGGCACACCCTGTTTCCGCATCAGCGCCATCAATGGCGATGGCTGCCGGCCGCTGATCTTCGCCTTGCAGGAGGCGCTGGATAATCAGCCTCCCCCGGAAGTACCTGTTGACAACACGGTGGATGAATTCTTTCCCGATCGCACGGAAATGGATTGAGCTTAAAAACCGCTTTCATCACAGAGGCACAGAGTACACAGAGAAAACCGTGATTTACCCCTTGGATGATCATCATGTAACAATCCAACTCTTATTTTTCTCTACGCACCAACCCTCACCCGCCCCTTCGGGGCACCCTCTCCCGCAAGCGGGAGAGGGGAATGTTATCCCTTCGCCCCGCGTGCGGCGCGTACGTGGCTAAGGTGGCCGAAGGCCGGACGAGAGGAGCGTCAATGGTTAACTGCTTTTTATAAGGTTAAGAAATGATTATGAACACGACACGCATCGCCGAGGTAAAACGGCTGGTCATCAAGGTGGGTTCGGCGCTGGTCACCAATAATGGCAAAGGGCTCGATACGGCGGCCATCAAGGAATGGGCCCGACAGATTGCAAAGTTACGCGCGCAAGGGCGCGAGGTGGTGCTGGTGTCTTCCGGGGCGATCGCCTGCGGCATGCAGCGCCTGGGCTGGGACAAGCGCCCGAGCGCCGTGAACGAATTGCAGGCCTGCGCCGCTGTCGGGCAGATGGAATTGGTGCAAGTCTACGAAAGCGCGTTTGCCGCGCACGGATTGCACACGGCGCAGGTGTTGCTGACTCACGATGATCTGGCCGATCGCAAGCGCTATCTCAACGCGCGCTCGACGCTGACCACGCTGCTGTCGCTCGGCGTCGTGCCGATCATCAACGAAAACGACACGGTGGTTACCGATGAAATCAAGTTCGGCGACAACGACACGCTCGGCGCGCTGGTCGCCAATCTGGTCGATGCCGATGGCCTGATCATCCTGACCGACCAGCAAGGGCTTTACACCGCCGATCCGCGCAAGGACCCGCAGGCGACGCTGATTGCCGAGGCGCGGGCGGGCGATCCGGCGCTGGAATCGATGGCCGGCGGAGCGGGCACGCAATACGGCAAGGGCGGCATGATCACCAAGGTGATCGCCGCCAAACGCGCGGCCAACGGCGGCGCGCACACGGTCATTGCCAGCGGGCGGGAGCGGGATGTGATGCCGCGACTGGCCAGCGGCGAGCCGATCGGCACGCTGCTGGTGGTCAACATGCCGCCGCTTTCCGCGCGCAAGCAGTGGTTGGCCGACCATTTACAGCTCAACGGTCGCCTGATCCTCGATGCCGGCGCGGTCAAGGCGCTGGGAGAAGGCAAGAGCCTGTTGCCGATCGGCATAGTCGAGGTGCAGGGCGAATTCGAACGCGGCGCCGCGGTGGCTTGTGTATCGCCCTCGGGGACGGAAGTGGCGCGCGGTCTGATCAACTACGGCAGCAGCGACGCCCGGCGCATCGCGCGCCATCCCAGCGGGGATATCGAAAATATCCTTGGCTACATCGACGAGCCGGAAATGATCCACAGGGACAATCTGGTGACTTGTTAGCGTTTACGAGTCGAATGGAAAGAGGGACGTTATCATTTTCGTCCTGCCTCATTTTTTAAGTGTGACGTTTGTCGGAAGCCTACGGAATTATTTCAAAAACCTTGATGGTAGCGGCAATCAATGAGAAATAACCAACAATTCCCGTAAGATCGACAACTCCGTCCTGTCCCAGTATTTTCAACGCCTTTGCGTATAATTCCGGAGATAGCTTTCGATCCTCGTTCAGACGGGTGACAAACTCATAGACCAGGGCCTCGTCTTTTTCCATGGTTTCCGGCTGACGCTGCTCCTCGATGGCTGCAATCACTGCCGCAGGCAATCCGGCCTCGACCGCGCGGGGTTTATGAGCGTGCCAGACATATTCAGCCCGCCAATGTTGGCCGATTAGAAGTGTGGCGAATTCGGAAAGGCGGGCGGGCAGTGCGGCGTGACGCTGCAAATACCAACCCAGTTCCTGCGCATGTCTGGCCAATTCCGGGCGAATCAGCCATATTTTATGCGGCTCGGGGATGCTGCCACGTCGTTCAACTATATCCTGATACACAGCGAGCTGTTCTGTGGTCAGTTTCTCGACATCAAACTCTAGGGGGCGTTTCATGGACGGTTCCCTTAAACATGGAATCATGGCCAGGGCCGAGTGTCATTCAATGTTGAAATCGGCGGCGCCCCAGACGTATTCACCATCACAAATGACGAAGCGCGGGATGAATAGCTGTTCGCCGTAATAAGCGTTGTCGAAGAAATCCTGGTGCCGGACGCGTTTCTTCTCGATGGTGAAAAGAGCGATGTCGGCGTAGGCGCCGGGAGCGAGGGTGCCTATTTGTCCGGCCATGCCCATCAGCCGGGCGGGCGTCTCGGTGACGGAGCGCAGGACTGATTTCAGGTCCATTCCCATATCGAGCAGCTTCGACATTACGAAAGGCAGGCTGCGCGCCCAGTGCGAGATGTAGATTTTGAAGTTGCCGATGTCGGTGCTGATCACATCGGGCCAGAATCCCTCTTTGATCGCTTTCAGCGCGACCTCATGGGAGAAGTTGCCTTTGCCGTGCGATGCGTCGAAGATGACGCCACGTTCCCTGGCCCGCCGGATGCCGGGCCAGATTTTGCCCTCCGGGTCCAGAATGGTGTCGCGCCGGCCGTGGTACATATGGCAGAAGATGTCGCCGGGACGAAGCAGTTCGGCTATCTCTTCCATCCGGCAGGGGGAGTTGGTGACATGCACACAGACCCGCAGATCGCCGATTCGCTCGGCGAGAGCCAGGGTGGCCTTGAGCGGCTCGATACTGTCGCAAAGATCGCTCGCCAGGCGCACCTTGAGGCCGAGGATGTCCTTGCCGTGGCATTCCTTGACTTTGCGGATGTCTTTCTCGTTGTAGTATTTCGGGTCGATGTTCTCCGGCGCCCATTCGTCGGGCATGCCTCCCGAGCTTACGTTGATGAAGCTCTTGATGTGGAGACGACTGGGGATGATGTCCGACTTGCGGAAAGCGTCGTAATTGCCGCAACCGCTGGTGCCGGCGTCCACCGCCGCAGTGACTCCGGTGGCGAGCATGAGATCGGGGCGGATGGGGGTTGTGCCGCCGCTGTAAAAGAAATGCGCGTGGTAGTCTATCAACCCTGGAAAAACCAGGCAGCCGGAGGCGTCGATGATCTGCCCCGCTTCAACTTCCCCTTCCGGTATGGCGACTATGCGGTTGTCGATTACACCGACGTCCTCGAGCGCATCGAGGTTCCTGGACGGATCCATGACCCGACCGTTCTTGATTAAAATATCCAGCTTCATTTATTCATCCTCATTCATGATAAACACAGTTGCTCAAACGGGTATGGATATATCCTGTACAGAGAAGATAAATTGTGTAAAGTCCCTTAATTTTCCCACAGTCTTATTTCAACAGATTCGGAATGAATGTTATGAGCTGACCACAGTAGGTAATGGTCAGCAGTACAACGATCATGACGCACAAGTAAGGCAGCATGGCTTTGCAAATTTGCAAAATATTTCTTTTAGAGAGTGAGCAACCTATATAAAGCACGGCTCCAACGGGTGGCGTCAATAGCCCGAGAATCAAATTGGTACACATGACGACCCCAAAGAGAAGAGGATCGATACCTACCAGTTTGATCAGCGGAACCAGAATGGGAGTCAGGATCATGACCGCGGGTGCAACGTCCATGACACATCCTACAAGCAACATCAAGATATTCAGGAGCAGCAATATTGCATAGGGATCGGTGGTAATCCTGAAAATCGTATCGGTCAGCAGTTCCGGAATATGAGCGGTCGTTATCATGTAACTTACCGCCGTCGCGCCTCCGACAAAGAACATGGTAGCGCCGCTCGCGAGTCCGGCATTCACAAACACTTTTTTTAGCTGGGAAAACCTGAGCTCACGGTACACAAACATGCTCACTATCAGTGAATAAACCACGGCGACAACCGCCGATTCGGTTGGCGTTGCGATACCGCTGATAATTCCTCCCATGATGATAATGGGGAGAAACAGCGCCCAGGTTGTTTCCCTGGTTACAAGCAGCATCTCTCCCGCGCTTGCCCGCTTCCCTCTTGGATACTGCGCTTTTTTCGAGTGGAAGAACCAGACAAGCATGAGCGCGAACGCAATAAGAACGCCGGGGATAATCCCCCCAAGAAACATATCCATGACGGAGACGTTCGCGTTTACCGCATAGAGAATCATGGGAATGCTGGGCGGAATGATGGGGCCCAGGCAGCTTGCCGTGCAAACCAGAGCCGTTGAAGTATCAACGTCGTATTTGTTATCCCGCATCATGGGGATAAGCACCGCTCCTATCGCCGAGACGCTGGCAATGGCGGACCCTGAAATCGCCGCAAATAACATGCTGGCTATAACGGTGGCGTATCCCAGTCCGCCGGGTATATGCCCGATCATGGTCTTTGAAAACCTGACTATCCTGTCGGAGATGCCGCCGACGTTCATTATCTCGCCGGCCAACATGAAAAAAGGAATCGCCAGCAAGGGAAAATTATCGATTCCCCGGTACATTCCCTGCGCCAATATCTGATACGGTATGCCCCCGGTAGAAACAAAGACCATTATCGCCCCGGTGGCAATGAGAGACATTGCGACAGGCAGCCCGATGACAATGAGGCCGAACAGGGAAAATAGAAATACTGCCAACATTATTTTTCTCCCCTGGCGTCTTTAAGCAGAATAACGCAGCGGACAAGCGCCTGGAACAACATGATGAAACAGCAGACCGGAACTATGCTGTTAACAATCCCATAGGGTATCTCCAGGGCTGGCGAAGCATAGTCAAGGTTCTCAATCATCATTGAATAACCGCCAATAAGCATGATGCACATCACTCCGGCAGCCAGGAATGAAACTATCACTTCCAGAACCAACACCGTGTTTTTCGGCAGTGACTGTTGCAGAATATCCAGCCGCATGTGGCCGAAACTCCGGTTGACCAGCACGGCTCCGATAAACGTTATCCATACGAACAGGAAGCGCGAAAGTTCCTCGGCCCAGGGCAAGGAATTTTGCAGCACGGTTCTGGAAAAAACATTTGCAAAACACGTAAGCGCCAGCGCCGCGAAAAAAAGAAAGAGCATCCATTCAAATAATGTCATCAAATTGCCATATATTTTTGTCATTTTTGCCTCTCTTTATCGAAAAACCGGCTCCGGTTCAGAATCCGTTCTCAAGAAACACGCGAAGGCTGCTTACCGGACCAAGGAGCTGATATCTGGGTCGTATTACCCGGGATGGGCACAAAGCCCGTCCCAGATATCACAATGTCACAAACCGGCTGCGCTCTTGATCTCCGCAAAAAGCTCTTTCCCGACCTTTTCTTCAACCATTGGCCATACCGACTTGGTGGCATCCTGAAACTGAGCCTTCTGCTCAGCGGTAAGCTCAATTACTGTACAACCACCGTTGATCATTTCCTTCAGCATGGCGGATTCTTGAGAACGGGCAATTTCGCGGCTCCGTTTTGCGGAAGCTTTGCCTGCTTCCATCAGGATATTTTTTGTATCCTGATCGTAAGTATCCCAGATTTTTTTACTGACCAATACCGTATTCGGTGAATAAACGTGACCGGTAAGGGTGATGTGCTTATTGACTTCGTGAATTTTCCAGCCGTAAAAGGCGGATACGGGATTTTCCTGTCCGTCGATAGCCCCCTGTTGAATCGCAGTAAATACTTCGGATACCGGCATCGGTGTCGCGTTTACGCCCAAGGCTTTCCAGGTTGCGATGTGTATCGTATTTTCCTGGGTCCGTATCTTGAGTCCCTTGAGGTCTTCGGGAGTACGAATGTCGCGCTTCGCATTCGTCACATGGCGGAAGCCAAGTTCACCCCAACCCAGATTTATAAGTCCTTTTTCGGCCAGACGCGCATCAAGTTTTTTACCGATTTCGCCGTCAAGAACCTTATCAGCCACCTGGTTACTGCTGAAGAGGAACGGAATATCCAAAATTGCAAGCTCGGGAACCAGACCGACTATTGGCGAGGGAACCGGGATAGCCGATTCGAGGCTTCCAGAACGAAGCTGCTCGATCAATTTGACATCATCTCCAAGCTGTGAGGCAGGATATAGCTCTACCTTGATCCGTCCGCCGCTTTTTTCTTCGACCATCGGTTTGAAGACTTCGACCATCGCCAGATACTGCGGCAGGGTTACCGAACCGCCAGAGCCGACTTTGAACACAATGGATGGCGCGGCCGTGTTGGCTGCCGCTTCTTTGGCTGGCGCAGCCGGAGCTGCTTCTTTTTTCTCCGCTGTAGCTGTGGCGCTTCCACTTTCAACCTTGGTACAGGAAAGCGGCATTAAACAGATGAACGCGTACAAGAACGTTGATAGCAACTTTTTCATCATTTCTCCTCAATTATTGAAAAGAGTTTCCATTCAAAACCAGCATTACGTCGTCGAACAGATTCCCGGTGTTTCACAGCAAAAAAACAACTTCTTTGTAGATTTCAACGTTGACTGTTTCTACAGACAGTCCAGATTGCGCGCCCTATCGTTCAGCATTAGAAGGCATCGTAATTGCCGCAGCCGCTGGCACCGGCATCCACCGCCGCAGTGACTCCGGTGGCGACATGAGATCAGGACGGATGGGGGGCGTGGTGCCGCTGTATAAGAAACGCGCGTGGTAATCTATCAATCTTGGGAGAACCAGGCAGCCGGAGGCGTCGATGATCTGCCCCGCCTCTACGTCTCCTCCCGGTATGGCGACTATGAGGTTATCGATTACGCCGATGTCCTCAACCGCATCGAGGTTCCTGGATGGATCAATGACTCGTCCGTTTTTGATTAAAATATCCAGCTTCATTCATGCTTCCTTTCGTCTGGCAGGCGAGGCGGTTGAGCGTCGTTTCGTGGAACCCCATTTTTCTTCTAGCGGCAGACGACAGGTCGTCGCTGTAACATCGGCGATGCTCATGCAAAGAAGCTATTAATGCAACAGACGCGGAAGGAAAAGGGCGACATCCGGGACAAAAACGATCAGCATCAACACCGCCAGCAACGCGATCAGGAACGGCGTTATCGCACGGATCATCAGATGAATCTCCAGATCAGCGATCTTGGCGATCGCATACAGCACCAATCCCACAGGCGGCGTCAATAAACCCAGGCACAAACTCAACACTGTGACCAGTCCGAAGTGAACCAGATCAATCCCTACGAATTTCACCGCCGGCAACAGGATGGGAACCACCAGAATCATCGCCGCGACTGGTTCCATGAAAAGCCCGATAATCAGATAGAGAATGACGATAATAAGCAGAAGAACCGACTTGCTGCTAATTTCCGAACTCAGCCATAATGCCGCATCGATCATGACGCCAGAGCGGGCCACCGCCCAGCCAATCAGCGCCGTCGCCGCCACGATGAAAAAGAGCGCGCCGGTGGCAATCACCACCCGCTGCACTGCTCCGATAAGTTCTTTCAGGTTCAGTTCCCGATAACAGACGGAAAGGATCAGCGCGTAGGCAACCGCCACAATGGCAGCTTCGGTCGGCGTGAACAGACCAGAATAGATGCCGCCCACCACAATGACTGGCGCCATCATCGACGGCAGGGCCGCCCACAGCGAGGAAAACAGTTCAGCCCGACTGACCGGTTCTTCTTTCGGGCATTTCCCTTTGCGGGCGTAGAAGACAACGGCAACCATCAGCGCCAGTCCCATCAGCAGTCCTGGAATCACTCCGGCCAGGAACAGGGCGCCGATGGAAGTTCCCGCCAGCGCCCCATAAATCACCATCGGCACACTGGGAGGAATGATCGGGCCGATGATCGAGGAGGCCGCTGTGATGCCGGCGCTCAACTCCTTGTCATAGCCTTTTTCCCGCATCGCGGCAATTTCCATCGAACCGAGACCAACCGCATCGGAAATGGCTGAACCGGTCATTCCAGCAAACAGCATACTGGCCACCACGTTAACGTGGGCCAGACCACCCGGCATCCAACCGACCAGAGAATTGGCAAAGCGGAAAATACGGCGGGTTATGCCGCCGCGATTCATCACCTCGCCCGCCAACATGAAGAAGGGTGCGGCAATCAGGATGAAGCTGTTGACGCCATCCACCATCACCTGAGCGGTAACGGAAAAGACCTTAACGCCAAGATCAAGGCTGACGGCGGCAATTCCGATGATGGCGATCGAAATGGCGACCGGAACACGCAGCATGAGGAGGGCGACAAGAGCGATAACACCAAGGGTAATGGCCACGCGAACGTCTCCTGTGAGTGGGCCTTAGCGGTTTTCCGAGAAATACTCGATCACATTGCCGATCTGGGCGACGATGCTGATTCCTACCGCCAGGAAAGCGCCGAGATAGAGATAGCCGATCCGGAACTCTGGTATCGACCCCGCTCGCAAGGACCAGGACTCTATCGCCACCTTGACCAGACTGACCGCCAGCACCAGTATGACGACCAACTGAATTGCTTCGATGCCAAAACGCCAGACCGTGCGCGCCGTTTTCCCCAGTCCTGGCTCCAGAATGTTGTAGAGAAAATCAACCGTCATATGCTCATTTCGGCAATAAGCCGCCGCGATGCCGAAAAAAACCAGCCAGACAAACACCGTCATTGTGAATTCCTGGGTCCAGTTGAACGAAATTCCCAGAGGACGGAGGGCGACCTGGCCAAGCAGAACAAAGAAAATAATAGCCATTAAAAAAAAGGATATCCGTTCAGGCAAGGAACGCCAAAAAGAGTGCGACATCTCATGGATCTCCTGATGAGCATGGCAATGGTAAAGACCGCGGCGGCCATGAGACCGCCTCCGGTTAATGCGCCATCACTGCGATTAATACTTCGTCTGGCGGATACGCTGGTACAGCTTGACTCCATTCTCACCCTGAAGTTCGCTGGGAACACCCTTGATGATGTCCTGAATACCGTTCATGTCGATATTGACGAGCGTCATTTTGCCTTCGGAAAGCAGCCATTCGGTATCTGATTTCTGAATGGCAGCGGCTGTATCCGAGGTCCAGGCGACAGATTCCTCTCCTGCTTCAACAATAGCCTTGCGGTCTGCCTCATCCAGGCCTTCGAGGCGTTCACTGTTCATGAACAGGCACTGCATCTGCGGCAAATGCTCGGTCGCAATCAGATATTTCTGCACTTCGTTGAATTTATTGGCGCGGATGAAATTCGGCGGATTCTCCTGGGCTTCTACCGTGCCGGTCTGCAGGGCCAGATAAAGCTCGTTGAAGTTGATGTTAAGGATATTGACACCCGTCTTTCCCCAGGTTTTGACCAGAATTTCGGCGTTGGCCAAGCGCATCTTCAAACCCTTCAACTCCGCCAGAGTCTTGATTGGCTTGTTGGCCGTCAATTCGCGGGTGCCGACATATTGCCACCCCAGCACCGTGATGCCGTTATTGTCATGGACAACTTTATTGAGTTCCTTGCCGAGATCCCCCCGGAACACCGCCAGGGCATGTTTTGGGCTGTCGTAAACGAACGGCATCGACATCAACATGTAATCACGAGCCATATAGCTGGTTACCAGATCGCCCACCAGAGCAATATCAAGAGAGCCGGAACTGAGCTGTTGCAAATTGGCGCGCTCATCCCCCATCGCTCCGCCGGGCAGAACCTGAACCGTGACACGACCATCGGTTTTCTTTGCGACCGTTTCCGCGAATCTGTTGACGCTCTGGCCAGCCAGACT
This sequence comes from Betaproteobacteria bacterium, assembly GCA_025997075.1. Taxonomy (GTDB): domain Bacteria; phylum Pseudomonadota; class Gammaproteobacteria; order Burkholderiales; family Rhodocyclaceae; genus Propionivibrio. The sequence goes on from BNUC01000031.1 coordinate 17,766, forward strand.
GTCCGGGGCAAACTGATGCGCCAGTTTGAGCTTGGTCGCCGCGAACGCTGACGAAGGCCCAAACACCATCGCCATCAGCGCACAAACCATCGTTACCTTTTTAACAAACGATTTTACGAAAGAATCAGACATCATTGCCTCCCTTCATTTCCTTGATATTTAATAATCTATCGTCAAAGCTCCTGTTTGTAAAGGTTCAATTTATTGTTAAGATAGTGCAATATTCATTACATATTATCCTTTTCAAAGAGAGCCGGAGAAGGAAGACATGAAGATCAGGTATTTGTCCTACATTGTCGGGATAGCCGACGCGGAAAGCGTATCCAGAGCGGCTGAGAAGCTTTTCATTTCCCGGCCAGCCCTCAACCATTATCTCATTGACCTGGAGAGCGAGCTCAGAGTACCTCTGTTTAAACGTATCGGTAAAAAGATGATACCCACCCATGCCGGTGCCATATACATCAAGGCAGCAAGACAGATGCTGGAGATCAAGAAACAGGCCTATCGGCAGATCGCCGACATCTCGGACGGCGCCGAGGGTAGTTTGAGTCTGGGGGTCACCCGCGAGGTCGGCGTAGGTCTGTTGAAAGACGTGTTCCCCCTTTTCAATCGAAAATATCCGAATTTCCGCCTTGATTTGCTGGAAGGTAGTGCCAGAGAACTGGAGCTGGCGGTGGATGAGGGGCGTATCGATTTGGCGGTTATGGGTTGTAATCTGGTACAGAACACGCTCCGGCATATCCCCTTCATCCAGTGCGAAGTGGTGTTGGTTCTACCGCCAGGACACCGGCTTGGGCATTTGGCCGCTCCGCCGGGAGAACCGCGCCGGACGCTGGATTTGAAGCTGCTGGCCGAGGACAAGTTCGTCCTGATTTCCCGCGACACCAACATTCGGGACCTCTGCGATCGGCATTTCGTCCGGGCCGGTATTCTGCCGCGTATCCTGATGGAATGCAGCATGATATCTCTCGCCTACAATATGGTACGTCAGGGTGTCGCTGCCTCCATCCTGCTGGAGCACCATGTGGATGCCAGGGACGGCGTACATTGTTTTTCCCTGCGTCCGAAAGAGATGTGGAGTCAAGGCGTGACTTTCCGCAAGGACACTGTGTTTACACGGGTGGAAGAGTACTTCATAGAACTGGCTCGTGATTATTTTTCCAAAAACACGCCATTTCATCTGAGACAGGACTATCGCATTTAGCCAAGCTTGTTCCAACCATGCAGAGAAGCGCGGTAATCAGGCACATGCAACAAAATATCCTCAGACCTTGATGCCCTGATCCTCGATATAAGCACGGATGAGTGACTCGGCGTCCTTCTCGGTGGAAAAACCGAGTGAGTAAGCGCGTTCAGTTTTGAAACGCGCCGGCCAGGAGAGAACGATAGCTTCAATGCGTGGATCGGGTTGCATCTGGATGAGATCAGCTACCTTGTCGCCGGCGATCCGGCGCAAGCTGTCAATCATGTCACCGACGCCCACGGTGATGCCCGGCAGATTGAGCACGCGTTTCGTGCCCCATGCGGAGGAAGGCAATTCAAAGGCGTATATCAGCGATTCGATAACCTTGGTCGGAGAGAGCAGCCAGAGACTGGTGTCGCGGTTGACCGGACAAATCGCGGTGACGCCATTGAGCGGTTCGCGGATGATGCCGCTGGCAAACGAGGAAGCGGCAAGGTTGGGTTTGCCAGGCCGTACGGAAATGGTGGGCAGGCGCACCGTGCGACCGTCAATGAAGCCTTTGCGCGAATAGTCGGTGACGAGGTATTCGCAACAGACTTTCTGCGCGCCATAGGAGCTTTGCGGGTTGGGCGCGGTGCCATCGTCGAGAACATCCGGCACTTTTGTCACGAGTTTTGAACGTTGACTGTTTCTACAGACAGTCCAGATTGTGCGCCTCGTCGTCCAGCATCTGATCGAAACGCGCTCTGAGACCGTCGATAAGGCGCACCCATTCACCGGGATCGACGAAGGGATTGCTTCCAGTATCTTCCTGCCAGCGTTTGAGTTTGCCCAGCGTATCGTTTTGCGCCGAGTGATTTCCCAGGACGATATCAACTTTTTCACCACGGACTTTCGCAAGGCTGGCGGTAAACTCGGCGCGGCTGTGGGTGTTGCCGTATCGAGCGATAAAGTTGCGGTTAAGGGAGTTCATACCCGCGCCGCCGTGCAACCCCGCCGTCAGCGTCCGCTTGCCGTCACTCACATCGAAGAAGAAAGACATTACCCCGTCGGAATGGCCCGGCGTGGCGACAGCACGGATGGCGGCGTTCCCCAAACGGATAATGTCACCGTCGGAAAGCTCGACATCGGGGACAAACAACTCTTGACAGGCGTGGCGGCCGCAATCCAGAAGCGCCATTTCCGGCCTCTCCCGGAAGTTTTTGGCGTCCCTCATCCCCAGGTACAGTTGGGCTCCACTCAAAGATTTAAGCAGGGCAGTAGCGCCGAAGTGATCAAAATGACCGTGGGTATGAAGGATAATTTTAATGTCTTTGGGATTAAACCCAAGTTCCCAGATCGACTGAATGAGTAGCGCCTGCGTAGTTGGATAGGTGGTGTCGATCAGAATGAGGCCCGCGCCTGTATCGATCAAATAGGAACCCACATCAGTGTTTCCCGTGAAAAACAGGTTCCCGAAAATGCGAAAGGCCGGAACGCGGTATTTTTCGGGATGACAGTAAAAATCCTCGTAATTTGCCGGAACAAAATCGTATTTCGATGTTTTCATGGCTTTCCTATCTCCCCGCTCCCAGCATCATGGTAGGCAGAGCCGAAACCAAAGACGGAAATACGGTACACAATATCAAGGCCAAAATAATGGCTCCCAAGAATGGCAGCACATGTTTCGCCACGGTTATTACCGACACGTTGCCAATGGCGCTCGTCACGAAGAGAAGACCGCCCACAGGCGGCGTCAGGTTCCCGGCCACCGCGGTAGTACATAACACCACGCCGAACATGATCGGGTCGATCCCCACCTGTCGGATTACCGGGATAAGGAGAGGCGCCAGAATAGGAACAATCGCCGCGTCGGTCATAAAGCAGCCCAGGAACAACACAAAGGCCAGCATGATCAGCGTAAGAACGGCGGGGTCCGGTGAAATGCCCACCAAAAAAACGGTCATCTTTTGCGGCAGTTGAATACTTGTGAGTATCCATCCCAGAGTGGCGCTGGTACCCATCAAGAAGAGGATATTCGTGCTGGTTTTCGCGGCGTTAAGGAAGATTGGCTTGAGATCCCGAATGCGAATCTCCTTGAAATAAAACCCGACAATCGCCGCGTAGACCACGCCGACGACCCCTGCCTCGGTGGCTGTAAATACGCCCCCCAGAATGCCGCCGATAATGATACACGGCAGAATAAGCGCCGGCAGCGAATGCCAGAAAGACGAGATTACCGCCTGTGGACCTACCCATTTTTCGTATTTTGGCTTATACCCTTCTTTTCGAGAAATGATGTAGGCCACAATCATCAGCAGGAGCCCAATGATGAGGCCGGGAACGACGCCGCCAAGGAAGAGCCGTCCCACCGAACTGCCGGTACATGACGCATAAATCACCATGATGATACTCGGTGGAATAACCGGCCCCAGGACCGCTGCGGCGGCAACAACAGCAACGCCGAATTCAGGTCTGTAACCATCTTTTTTCAAGGCCGGAATCATCATGGAACCGACTGAAGCGCCTGCCGCCGTGCAAGAACCGGACATTCCGGCGAAGATCATGCTTGCCAGAATGGTTATATGGGCCAGTCCGCCGGTGATATGGCCTACCAGCGTCGAAGAAAATTCCACAATCCGCTTAGTGATACCTCCGGCGTTCATCAGATCGCCGGCAAGCATAAACAGTGGGATTGCCAGTAAAGAAAAGGAATCTACTGTGTTGAACAACCGCATGGGCACCACCAGGGTGGGCATATCCGAAAGAAAAAAATATGCCGCCGTGGCAAGCCCGGTAGCAAAACTAATGGGAATGCCGGTAAATATCAATACCATGAACAGAATACCCATTAAGGTTGCCGTGTTCATTTTGATTCCTCCGGTTTTTTGGCATAAAGATCAATCATGAGGAAGATGCTGTGAATAGCCATGAAGAATCCTGAAAAAGGAATCACCATATAGACATACCCCATGGGTACCCGCAGGGCTGATGACACCTGATACATGTTTTTGAAAGCCATTGTCCAGCCAGCCTTCATGAGAATCAGTGAAAAAACAGCCATCATCAAATAAACGAATACCATGTAATGACGACGGGGACCTTCCGGAATCAGGTTAACAAGAATATCGATGAAGGTGTGACGCTGCTCCTTGACGCAGAGAATACCAGCCATAAAAACCACAAGGACAAACAGAAAGCGGCTTCCTTCTTCGGACCAGGGCAAGGAATTGTTGAATACATACCGGCAAAGTACCTGCAAAAAACAAAGCACCACGAATCCGCCCGTACATATGAAGACTGCCCACTCCAGACACGCATCAAAACTGTTCATCAGTTTTTTGACAGTAAACATTCTTCCCCTCCCTCTCTATCGATGGGCTGCTAAAAAAGATACACGCTATATAAGGTGTTGCTTACGCCCCTTGGATACTTACTGCCTACATTGTCAGATCATGATGTCCGAGAGTTTTTGAGCAGCCTGATAATCACTTGCCCAGAGCCCGTATTTGATCGAGATAGTCTCCGGTGAAAACGCCTTTGGTATATTTATCGATTACCGGCTGAATGACTGTACGGATTTTTTTGATGTCCTCCGGGCTAAGTTCGATTATTTCAAGACCGCGCTTTTTAAGAACTTCATCATTGTTTGTTGCATTGGTTCGCGAGTTGACGCGATCCTTGGCGGAGGCTTCGTTTATTGCGTCGGTGACAATTTTCTGCTGCTCCGGCGTAAGGGACTGGAAAACATCTTCATTTATCAGCACCACCATCGGGGAAGCGATATGCATGGTTTTGGTGTTGTACTTGAGGACTTCGGTAAGATTGTTCAGGATGATACTGGTGGCGGCAAGTTCAAGTCCGTCTACAACGCTGGTCTGAAGGCCGGTATATACATCGCCAAACGGCATCGGTGTGGCATTGGCGCCCAGCGCGGTGAAAATATCAATGTAAATCGGAATTTCGGGAACCCGGAGTTTTACGCCCTTGAAGTCCTCGAATTTGCGGATTGCCTTGGGTCCGGTCCACACGGTGCGGAATTCGCCTTCGGTGAACATGGCCATGCCGCGCATACCTTTCTGGGTACGGAAATCATCGAGCATTTTTTTATTGAGGGCGCTGTCCCAGTAGGCGTATACATGATCCGCGTTATTGAATATGAAAGGCAGGCTGTAAGCCGCCCAGCGGGGTTCAAAAGATTCCAGCGCGCCGTTGGCGATAAGGCACATATCGATGGTGCCCATGGATACGCCTTCGGTGAATTCCCGCTGTCCGCCAAGCTGGCTGGACGGGAAAATCTGAATTTCCAGTTCGCCCTTGGTAGCGGCTTTTATTTTGGCAGCGGCTTCGGTGAGTGTAACCAGCGGGGACGCGTCCGGGGGAAGCGTAGCCGCGAGACGCAACACTTTGGATTTGGCAAGGGCGGAGTCGGCCGCGAACGCGACGGAACCGACAACGACGAGAGCAGCGATCAAAGACACATAATTTCTTCTCATTGAAATACTCCTTTATCTATGTTTAGTGATTTCGACTCCAACATTGACGCAGTCTGCGCTGCCTGAATACCATCAAGCCAGCTACGAATCTCACTACAAAACCCTGAAAGGCATAATGAGTCACGTAGCACGTAACTTGTGTTACGACAATTAACTCACGCTCTGCTAGCGATTGTCAAGCACCCTTTTGGTGATATTTGGTCAACGTTCAAAAGGTAAGAATGAAGCAATGGGGGAACAACGCGATAGTATTCCTGGCTTTTCCTGATGATGCTGTTGCCTGACCACACAGGCATTTCATGGGATTTTTCCGGCTCGCAGGCACCATGACAACAGCAGCTTTTCGGTTTCATCCGAGATTTCTCGCCAGCACTGGAACTTGTCAAACGTCTCATGGACAGTAAAATTTATACTAATACACAATACGTGACATGTATTACAATTTGTGCGCTAATACAGGGCGGCCCCACCAACACGACATTAAGTCTTTAAATCCAAACGCAGCAACAATTTTTATAGGGAAAGTCATGAAAATCGAAAAACGCAAACTGACCACATTGGAAAGCGTTTATGCCTGCAACAGCATCGAGGTCGACGGGAAAACGCGCATCCTGCTGGCCTCCGAGGCAGATAATCTTTGCCTGGCCTGGTCCGCGCCCGATTACACGGACAGCCACACCGTCTGGGAGCACCCCGGCGGCACCATGTCCATCGTGCCGATCCCCGGAACGAACGGCGAATTCCTCGCGGTGCAGAAGTTTTACCGCTTTTTCGACTGGGAAGAAGCCAAGGTCGTGCATGTCCGTCCGCTCGCCAACGGTGGGTATGAGGTTACCGATATCCTGCAATTGCCGTATATCCACCGCTTCGATCTGCTGACGGTCGGCGACAGACACTATTTCATCGCTGCTACGCTGACGACCAGGAAGGCCACCCGGGAAGACTGGTCCAGCCCCGGCAAGATTTGGATCGGCGAATACAAGGGCGTCGGCCCGCTATCACTTACCGTGCTCAAGGACGGCATCACCCAGAATCATGGCTACAGCCGACTGGTACGCGATGGCGTGATGCACGGACTGATTACCGGACGTGAGGGTGCATTTGAAGTCACCCCGCCGCAGACTCCGGAGGGGGAATGGACCGTTCAACAATTCATGGACTGGCCGATCAGCGACATTACCGCCATCGATATCGACGGTGACGGCGAACTCGAATTCGCCACGATTGAAGACTTTCATGGCCCCTACTTCCGGGTATACAAGAAGATCAATGGCGTATTCAAAAAGATCTTCGAGCATCCCGAAGTGACCGAGTTCTACCACGTGGTCGTGGGCGCGACACTGGCGGGCGAACCGGTGTTCATCGGCGGCTGCCGTCGCGGCAAACAACAACTATTCTACGTGCGGGCCAAACAAAAAACGCCGCTCGAACTCGAAGCCGTGCTGATTGAAGAAGGCGTCGGGCCGAGCAACGCGTTTGTTTTGCACGAAAAGGGACGTGACATCATCGTCGTCGCCAACAGGGAATCCAACGAAGCGGCACTGTATTTCGTGACGAAATGAACTGTAGTCCGACAAGCCGCCCCACTCGTTGGTGCAGGGCGGATGCTACCACTACCAGCAACGCTTGCTGTAGAACAGCAACACCGCTATCATGACCCATAGGGCCAGTTTAACGGCTCGTTGCCAACGACTTTTGACGGGGGTTGGCTTCAAATGAATCACCTCCCTTCCGGGCGGGAATCCACCGAGCTTGCGCCCCGCAGGCGCAACTCGGTGCGCCCGATAGAGAGGATACCCAAACCGCTCTATTTCGGGCGGTTTTTTTTGGCGAATGCCAAAGTCAAAAACAAACAGCCAATAACCCTGGACACAAGTATCATATAGCATAAGTAATAAGGAGTCTGATTGTGGCCAAGCTTCAGAAGATAAAAGTGGAATCGCTCCGATCCCAAGTCTATATGCAACTGAAAAAACAGTTGATGGAAGGCGTATGGAAAGCGGGAGAAAAACTGCCGTCCGAAAACGAACTTTGCGCTTCGCTCGGCGTCAGTCGGGTCACGGTACGCGCGGCTATACAACAACTGGAAATACTCGGCCTTGTCGAGACGAGGCATGGCGGCGGCAATTTCGTCAAGGAATTCTCCTCCGCCAGCGCGATGGATGCGTTCCATCCTTTGATGCAGATCAGCGCGAATCAGGACATCATCACGATTCTCGAATATCGGAAGATCATTGAAAAGGGAACGATTGGCCTGATTGCGCCCAAAATCACCGCGGCCGATCTCAAGAAACTCGAAGAAACCTACCAACTGACAGTCTCGCTATCCGATACCGATGATCCCCAGAAGCAGGCGGAAGCCGACCATTTGTTCCATTACCAGTTGGCCCGGATTACCGAGAACCCGATCATCATCAAGGTTTACGAAATCATCAACGTCATTCTCGCGGCCGCCATGGTCGAGATTGTGCGATTGCTCGGCACGGAAATGGCGCTTCGCTACCATCGCCAGTTGATTGATGCTCTGAAAACCGGTGACAAAGCCCTGTGTGAATCGACGATGGAAGCGCACATCGAAGAGACGATCAGAAAAATAAAGAACAGGGATTGAAGGGGAGATTTGGGAAGATTCAATAATTGTAGTGCATTTATTTTTGATTGTACTATAATCATGTTGACATTGCCCCATGCTCTGCGACAGACTGTAATGGTCGAAGCAAAAGACGTGTTGTTCTTCGTATCGGAATGGAAGGCGTGTCTTTTGTTGCCGATTCATTGCTTGTTTTTCATCAAAAACCAGCTCCGGCGGAAGCTGTCTCCTTGAGGAGATCGTCAGTGCCCCGGAGATTTAAAACATCGAACTGAGGAAATATGAATACAGGATTGACTATTCTTCCCGGCGGGGCGCTGGACTTCGTTTCTCTCGGGGCTCTCGTCCATCGGCTGGACCCAGGAGTTGTGCCGTTCCGCAAGGCGACGGAATGCCAGATTCATGTGAGCGGCGGCGAGTTCAACTGCGCGGCGAATCTGGCGGATTGCTTCGGCTTGAAGACGGGGATCGTGACGGCCATGGTTGACTACCCCGTCGGTGAATTGATCGATTGGGCGGTTCGCTCCATGGGAGTGAAGCCCTTTTACAAGCGATTCAAGCACAACGGGGTTAACGGCCCCAACATGGCTACCGTCTATAGCGACCGGGGTTTTGGCGTGCGTCCGCCTGTCGTCTTCTACAATCGGGCCAATGAAGCCGCAGGTCAGCTCAAGGCGGGAGATTTCAATTGGTCGGAGATTTTTTCCGGCGGCGTGCGCTGGTTCCATAGCGGTGGGATTTTCGCGGCGCTTTCCGAAACGACCCCGGATGTCATCGAAGAAGGCATGCGGGCGGCCAAGGCAGCCGGCACCGTGGTGTCTCTCGATCTGAATTACCGGGCCAAGCTCTGGAACATCGCTGGCGGGGAAACGAGAGCCGTGGCGGTGCTCGATCGAATCCTCAAATACGTCGATGTGCTGGTCGGCAACGAGGAGGATCTTCAGAAAGGGCTGGGGATTCCGGGGCCGGAAGTAGCCGCGAAATCCAAGCTCGATTCAAGCGCCTTTTTCGGCATGATCGACAGCGTCATCAAGAAACATCCGCAGATCAAGATCGTGGCGACGACCCTGCGCGAAGTACATTCAACCAACCGTCATAGCTGGAGCGCGGTGGCCTGGGTCAATGGCCAGACCTGCGTCGCTCCGACGGCTGAACTGGACGTGTACGACCGGATCGGCGGCGGAGACGGTTTTGCCGGTGGTTTCTTCTATGGCCTGTTGGCTGGAGAAACGCCGGAAAACGCGTTGAAGCTGGGTTGGGCGCATGGCGCGTTGCTGACTTCTTTCCCTGGCGATGTGACGATGGCGTCGGTTGCCGAAGTGCGCGCGTTTGCCCAGGGTGGATCGGCGCGTGTCCAGCGCTGACCATCGCAACGGCCCTCGATCGGCCGCGCGTGGAGAGCATGGGGCGCGTGGAGTGCATGAAGAGGGCCGGGTGACCAAGACGGAACGCTTGTTCCGCCTGTTTGGCAAGCAGATTGCCCAGGGCGAATACGCGCCAGGAGCCGCCCTGCCTTCGGAAGCCGAATTGTGCAGCCGGTTCGACGTTTCACGCAACGTCATGCGCGAAATCGTCAAGATGCTGTCGACCAAGCGCCTGATTGATGCGCAGCCCCATCGCGGCTTGTTCGTCATGCCCAGCGAGCAGTGGAATTATCTGGACATCGACGTGCTGGAATGGGTTCTGGAGAAAGAGACGAGCCCGGTGCTGGTGCGCTCCTTGATTGAAGTGCGCAGCCTGATCGAGCCGACCATTTCGCGCTGGGCGGCAGAGCGGGCGACGGCGGTGGATCTGGTCGACATCGAGGCCGGTGTCAACGAAATGGCGGCCAACCGTGGAAACCCCGCTGCGTTCCATGCGGCGGACATTCATTTCCATCGCGCCGTGCTGGCGGCTTCGCACAATCTGATCATTCAGCAGTTGAGCGACGCGGTCAGCGCCCTGCAACGCGCCATCTTCGATTTTACGTTTCAGACTTCGGCCGAGCATCTGGATCTGACGGTGCGGCAGCATCTTGAACTGTTTGACGCCGTTCGCTGTAAAAACCCGGACGCTGCCGAAGAAGCTTCGCGGCGCCTGGTAGCGCATACCGCTCATCGTGCCGTCACGGTGCTCGACGAGGAAGAGGCAGCGATTTAGCGAACATCATCCGGGAGCGACGGTCCACCGTCGCCCGATGGCGAGGATACCGTCGCTCCTGCCTGAGTTTTATCCGTATGGGGTGAGCGGTCATCTGACCATGAACGTTAGAGTGATTTGTAGGATGGGCAAAGGCTGCAGGCCGCGCCCACGCGGGCGGCGTTGGAGTGAGAATGGCGGATGGGACCAAGGGCGTACATCGCGGTGGGAAGGGATAAATTTTATTGGTGAGTTCGCGTGGGCACAGCCTGTGGCCTTTGCCCACCCTACGCTTGCTACCACCCCGTCATTCCCGTCTTCGCGGGAATGACAGATTTTTTGCGTGGGTGAAAATATTCAGGAAGAATGAGCCACATCAGCCGTTGATAGCAACATATAGGTAGAAATAGCCAGAAATGGGTACAGGCTGGCTATCCGCTTCATCGTGGCGCGGCTTCGGTCGGAGAACTTCGGTTCAGCCGCCGGTGCACTCCTGCTCGTTTTTCTCGAACGGATACCACTCGCCATCAATGTTGACGAAGACGACGCGCACGAGATTACCTTCAATTCCCGTCAGATCCCAGCACACAAAATCGGCAATGCCGTCATCGTCAAGGTCTACCTCGTGAACAATAATGCCATCTGCCTCACGGCGGGAAATTTGGGCTTTTTGCAGCGGCAGCGGGATGCGGGACTGGAACCAGAGCAAGACATCCTTGATATAAGGGCGATCTGGAAGCGATGTTTTACCACGGCGTTCATTCACGAATTTACCCTTCCCTTCAGCGCATGGTGGAGGAAAATAGGTGTCGAGCATTGGATCGTATCCTTCTTCGAGAAAGTTATAGAAGGCAATATCAACATTCTCCGATGGCAACCACTCATCAATGAGTTTCGTCAGCAGTCTATTCTGCTCGTAACACGGGCCGCTCGCGGCGATCCGGTATAATTACCAGTCTTTTTCCTCCGTTTTCACATCCGATCCTATGGAACTCGCCAAGAGCTTTGAGCCGGCCGACATTGAGCGACGCTGGTATCCCGAGTGGGAGGCCAGGGGCTATTTTGCCGCCGGCCTCGACACAAGCAAGACTGAAGCCTTTTGTATCCTGCTGCCGCCGCCCAACGTCACCGGCACCCTGCACATGGGCCACGGCTTCAACCAGGCGATCATGGACGCGCTCACTCGTTACCACCGGATGCGCGGCGACAACACCTTATGGCAGCCGGGGACCGATCACGCCGGAATCGCCACGCAGATTGTCGTCGAACGCCAGCTCGATGCGCAGGGCATTTCGCGTCACGAGCTCGGGCGGGAAAAGTTTCTCGACAAAGTTTGGGAGTGGAAGGAATTTTCGGGCAACACCATCACCCGCCAGATGCGCCGCCTCGGCACATCGCCGGACTGGACGCGCGAGCGCTTCACGATGGATGCCGGTCTCTCGAAGACCGTCACCGAAACCTTTGTCCGCCTCTACAAGGAAGGGCTGATCTACCGCGGCAAGCGGCTGGTCAACTGGGACCCGGCGCTGCATACCGCCGTTTCCGATCTCGAAGTCGTCAGCGAGGAAGAAGACGGTTTCATGTGGCATATCCGTTATCCGCTCGCGGACGGTTCCGGGTCCCTGACCGTGGCCACCACCCGCCCGGAAACGATGCTCGGCGACACCGCCGTGATGGTGCATCCGGAGGATGAGCGCTATAAGCATCTGATTGGCAAAACGGTGAAACTGCCGCTCACCAAACGCGAAATTCCGATCATCGCCGACGCCTACGTGGAGAAGGAATTCGGCACCGGCGTGGTGAAAGTCACTCCGGCGCACGATTTCAACGACTATGCCGTGGGTCTGCGCCACAAGCTGCCGATGATCAGCATTCTGACGCTGGACGCCAAAATCAATGACGAAGCGCCTGAAAAATATCGGGGCATGGATCGTTTTGACGCGCGCAATGCGGTGGTCGCCGACCTCGAAGCGCTCGGCCTGCTGGTCAAGACCGACCCGCACAAGCTCAAGGTGCCGCGCGGCGACCGTACCGGCGTGGTCATCGAGCCGATGCTCACCGACCAGTGGTTTGTCGCCATGAGCAAACCAGGCGCGGACGGCGGGAGCATTGCCGGCAAGGCGCTGGAGGCCGTGTCCTCGGGCGAAATCAAGTTCGTGCCCGAGAACTGGGTGAATACTTACAACCAGTGGCTCAACAATATCCAGGACTGGTGCATCTCGCGCCAACTCTGGTGGGGACATCAGATTCCCGCGTGGTACGGCGAAAACGGCGAGATTTTCGTGGCCCATAACGAGGAAGAAGCCCGCAGGGAAGCCACCGCATCGGGCTACGCGGGCGCGCTCACACGCGATCCGGACGTGCTCGACACCTGGTATTCGTCCGCGCTGTGGCCGTTCTCGACGCTCGACTGGTCTGGCGATGACGCGCTCGATAAAGACAATCCGTTTTTGCGGCAATATCTGCCCTCGACCGTCCTCGTCACCGGCTTTGACATCATCTTTTTCTGGGTGGCGCGCATGGTGATGATGACCAAACATCTCACCGGAAAAATCCCCTTCAAGCATGTTTACGTGCATGGCCTGATCCGCGACGCGGAAGGCCAGAAGATGAGCAAGTCCAAGGGCAATGTGCTCGACCCGATCGACCTGATCGACGGCATCGGTCTTGAGGATCTCGTCAAAAAACGCTTGAGCGGCCTGATGAATCCGAAGCAGGCCAGCGGGATCGAAAAGCGCACGCGCAAGGAATTCCCGCAAGGCATCCCGGCCTTCGGCACCGACGCGCTGCGTTTCACCTTCCTCTCGCTCGCCAGCCCGGGGCGCGACATCAAGTTCGACCTGCATCGCTGCGAGGGCTACCGTAATTTCTGCAACAAGCTGTGGAACGCCACGCGTTTCGTGTTGATGAACACGGTGGACCAGGACTGCGGCATCGACCCGCAAAACCCCGATGTCTGCCCGGACCATCTGCATTTCTCGTTCGCCGACCGCTGGATCATCAGCAAATTACAGCGCACCAAGGCCGAAATCGCGCAGCACTTCGCCGATTACCGTTTCGACCTGCTCGCCCGCGCCATCTACGAATTCGTCTGGGACGAGTTCTGCGACTGGTACCTTGAACTGGCCAAGGTGCAGATTCAGGCCAATTTACCTGATGAAGCCCGCGCCACGCGGCGCACGCTGCTGCGTGTGCTGGAAAGCGTCTTGCGCCTGGCGCATCCGCTGATTCCGTTTATCACCGAAGAATTGTGGCAGGCCGTTGCGCCGCTGGCGGGCCGCAAGACGCATGACTCGATCATGTTGTCCGACTATCCCGGGGCCGACCCGCTGAGGTTCAACGAAGCGAGCGAAACCAAGGCGCGGCAGCTCAAGGATCTCGCCTACGCCTGCCGCAACCTGCGCGGCGAAATGAACCTCTCGCCGGCCCGGAAGGTGCCGCTGATCGCCAGCGGCGACGCCGAAGCGCTCAAACGTTGCGCCCCGTATCTGATGGCGCTGGCCAAGCTCTCTGAAGTGCAAATCGTCGAACGCCTGCCGGAAGACGCCAATGCCCCGATTGCGGTCGTGGGCGAAATCCGCCTGATGCTCAAAATCGAGATCGACATCGCCGCCGAAACCGAACGCCTCGCCAAGGAAATCGCCCGACTCGAAAGCGAAATTACAAAAGCCAGGGCCAAGCTTGCCAATGAAAGCTTCGTTGCGCGCGCGCCGGCGCAGGTTGTCGAACAGGAGAAAAAACGCCTCGCCGATTTTTCCGCGACGCTCGAAAAACTGGAGCCACAGCTCGAACGGCTCAGACGGATCTGATGTGGCGACAGTCGCTATTTTTTACCTCGTCATTCTCGCGAAGGCGCACTACTGTCCGGGATATTTCACATGCGTTTAGAGCGCCCGGCCCATACCCGGCGACAGGAGCAAAACCGCGTTTTTGGGTTAAGCCTGAAGCCGCCTCCCATCCCCGTCATTCCCGCGAAGGCGGGAATCCAGAAAGCGTACTCTCGGCACAACGCGCCGCTATTCTTTGATTTGCAGCCATTCTGGCTGGGAAAAACGAACTGGATTCCCGTCTTCGCGGGAATGACGGGGTTAAAAATAGCGCATAGGGCAATATCTGCGCCTTATCCGCCGAATGGAAGTCCCCCAAAGACTGCTACACCGTTCCGCTTTGCCCTGCAAACCATCCCTCCATCGACTTCCTTTTTATCCCGGACAGTAGTGCGCGAAGGCGGGAATGACGATGAAATTGCATCTATTTGACTTGAAAACGCTTTAGAAAGAGCCACACCCGGAATCGACCATGCCC
>BNUC01000032.1 GCA_025997075.1 Betaproteobacteria bacterium
ATTCGACGACGACAAAACAACGCAGGTGAAGATGATAAAAAAGCAGGTCGATGTAAAACTCGCGGTCGCTGATTTCGAGACGGTATTGGCGTCCGACAAAAGCAAAACCGCGTCCGAGTTCGAGAAGGAATTTCTGAATGTGTACAAGCAGACCCGTTTCCAGCTCGCGCTCATGAAAAGGTTCTTCCAAGGTGAGAAAGTCGAAGAGATAAGGGTCTTTCAGGAGTCCAGCCGCCAGCGAGGCATGGGGCGCAGGCAGTGTTTTGTCGAAGTTGCTGATCGCCGCGCCGGAGCGCTCGTGGAGGCGGTTTTTGATTTGCAGGGTGAGCGTGTCGCGGCTCCAGCCTTGCGCTACCGTCTGATTGACGTACCAGTGACGAACGGGGATGTCCTTGATTTTTTCAAAGAGGACGACGTGATGCGCCCAGGGAAGAGCAAAAAAGACGTTTGTGGGCATGGGTAATTGAGGGGCTGCCAATTTTCCCACGGGCGGTGGCAAAATTTGGTTTTGAGGGTCTCCCAATTTTCCCACGGGCGGTGGCACTAATTCATTCGTCGTCCCGGACAGGACGGGATACTCACGATAGAAACGGAGCATCCGATTGATGTTGGTGGCGGAAAACCCTTTTTGTTCCGGAAGTTCGTTTTTCAGGTCGACAGCCAGGCGTGGAATGACGCCTGTTCCCCAGCCTTCCTGTTTTTGCCGCGCGGCAATCAGGCGTCCGATATCCCAATACATCCGCAGCATTTCAGCGTTGGCGGAGAGCGCCGCCCGGTGCTGGCTTTGGCGAAGGCGGGTCTTGATGTCCGCGAGCAAGTCCCGATAGAACGCGAGTTCCTTACTCATGCCATGATCTTTCGCAAGAGCCACGCAGTTTGTTGGCGATGTTCCAGATGAGAATTGGGTGTTGTGCGTTTTGCATGGTCTGCTCCCGGATCGGGGTCAATATTACAATAGAATGGTTTTTTACACTCGGCCCGGAACCGTGGTGACAGAACAGCGTAGCGGCTCGATGCCATGCGCCGGTCTCGCTTCACTCGCACAACCCGTAAGCCGATGCGCACATTTCCGGATTCGGGGACAACAAATCGAGCTGTCTGCCTCCCCGGCGGGTGCGAGACCATTCGACGATGGCCTGGACGTTTTCCATCGCAAAAATATCGAGACGGCGTTCACCCGGCGCGTGTGTCCACTTGTGAAAGAAGGTCGAGAATCCGCGCTTGCTCGCCCGAGACACCAGACGCTCCATTTTTGCAATCCTTTCAATCTCATCGGGGAACCGGGCGGCAATTTCGCGAATTGCGGCCTTGCCGCAATGAATGCAGGGCAAACACCCGACCCGGCTCATGCCCTGCCTGTACAGCGGGTTCGGCAGGATGCCCGCGACACGGTGACGTTCGAAGCACTGTTGCGCCGTCCAGTCGACCAAGGGCCGGAACGCCCGGAGACGCGGCCCGATACGCTCGAATTTCCTGGCCTTGCGCCGGTTGACACTCTCGTCGCGCCGCACGCCCTGCCAAGAAATGACGCTGTAGCCCTGATCGATTAAATCCATCTGAAACAAAACCGCCACATTCCGCTTTAGCTCCTGCGTACAAAACTGTGCCAGACGCGACGGAAAGCGGCCTTTCCACAGACACAGGTCGACGAACGGATTCCCGGTGGGCTTGAGCGCTTCGAGCGCGCGGCGTTTGGCTTTGTTTGTCCAGCGTACCCGCTGCCCGTCTTTTCGGGCAGTACGAACGTCCCTGGCAATGAACCGGCGTTTCGCCGCGATTTCTTCCGAAAAATCCGCCTTCAAACGGACGATTTTGATGTCCAGTGCTTGTTCCAGATAGTCCAGATACGCATAGGTCGATACATGCTCATTGCCCGTATCGCAAAAGATCGGAATCACCGATTCCGGCGGGCAACGTGACAGCGCTTCCAGCAATAGCGCTGTCGAATCTTTTCCACCGGAGACGGATATGACGTGTTTTGTCGTCATGCCCCCATCTCCGAATCAATCAAACAACTCATAGCACAACGGCTCAATCCCGCGCGCCCGGTCGATCTTCTCCGCGACCTTGAGGGTCGCCTCCAGTTCGCCGATGCCGTATTCTTGCATCAACTGATAGCGTTCAGCCTTCTCTTCCGGTTCGGTCTGGGCCAGCGCCAGATACAAACTCGGCGGCACCGCGCGAAACAGCACTTCCATGCTCTTGGAAAGGATGACGCCCTCGGTGAACTTGCCAGCCTCCTTCCGGGCCGAGAGCATCAGCGCCTTCTGCGAGGGATTCAATTCGCGGAAACGGGCGATTTTCTCGACTTCGTCGGGCGGCATCGACAGGCAGACCCACTCAATCATGTTCAGTATCGGTTCCGCCGCTTTCGGCAGGTCGTCGATGTTCTGCGTTGCCAGCCAGAACCACGCGCCCAGCTTGCGCCACATCTTGGTAATCTTGACGATGTACGGGGCGAGCAGCGGGTTTTTGGTGATGATGTGTCCCTCGTCGGTGACATTGATAATCGGGCGCCCCAGAAACTGGTCACGCTCGGCGATGTTGTTCACCGTATTGATGAGACTGATATAAGCAATCGAGAGCTGCGCGTTGTAACCCTCACGCGCAAAAGTCGCCAAATCGACGATGGTGATGTCCGCTTCCGGCCAGGGCGTACCGGGCCGGTCGAACATCTCGCCATCGACGCCCTGGCAGAACATATCCATGGCCTCGGCCATCTCCATCAGGCGCGCGCGGCGCATCTCGGGCAGCGTACTATCCCGGCCACGTTCGCGCAACGCGTCGCGCACGTCGCGGGTCAGCACCGTGCGCCGCTCACTCACGCAATGCCGCGCCGCCTCAAGGAGGCACTGACGAATCAGACTCCGGTCGGCGCGGGTCATGCGCGCTTCTTCCTTGTCCTCGCCGCCGGTAATCATCAGCCGCGCGATAATCTCCAGTTCGCCCAGCACATCGCGCTGTTCATCGAGCGAAGTATCAACGCCTGCCGTGACGCCCGCGCCGCCCTCCTGTTCCTCCTGTTCCTCATCCAGCGCGTCGGCATCGAGGGTCTGTACCTGGCCGGGCGTTTCGACCAGACGGCGCGCGTCGGCGAACGGGGCGAGGCTCACGCCCGAACCGGGAGCCAGTTTGACGCGATGCACCGAAAGCCCCAGACGCGCCGCGAAATCACCGAACAGACCAAAACTGTTCCCGGCTTCAACGATGAACAAGCGCGGGCGGTAGATGGCGGTAATCTGGTTCAGGATATTGTTGAGCGTCGCGCTCTTGCCCGACCCCGTCGGCCCGAACAGAAAGAGATGGGCGTTCATCTGCCGGTCGAGCCGGTTCAGCGGGTCAAAGGTAATTGGCCCGCCGCCACGATTGAAGAAGGTGATGCCGGGATGTCCCGTCCCCTGGCTTCGCCCCCACACCGGCGCGAGGTTTGCTGCGTGCTGGACGAACATGAGCTGGGTGTACCACTGCCGCCTATCCGCCGCCGGGTCAAAGACACCCGGCAACCAGCGCAGATAGCTGTTGAGCGGCGCGACTTCGTCCTCCTCGCGCACCGGTTGCAATCCGGCGTTGAGTAGCACATTAGCGAGTTGTAAGCCGCGCGCGTCGAGTTGCTCCCTATCGCAGCCACGCAAATAGAACGCCAGCGCGCCTTGATACAGTTTATGGGCGCTGCCAATCAGCCCGCGCGCCTGCTGCACGTCCTGGCGGGTCTGCTCCGAGGCCAGCGTCTCGCCCACCGCCTTCCGGCTCAAATGATTCAAATGGGCTTCCAGCACGTCCTGCGGCGTGACGACCAGGGTCAGACACATCACCGTGTCTTCCGGCATCTGGTCAAACAGCGCGTTGACCGCGTCGCCGCCTTTCTTTGTCTCTCCCGTGATATGCCCCGTCACAGGCGGCATACGCAGCCTGTCCATCACGATGACGCGATGCGGAAGATTATCGAAGTGCCAGAGACCGTTCTCCATGTCCGAGCGCGGCAGCCCGAAGAACAGACGTTGCGCGAAGTCGCCGCTGGCCAGCTCAAGTTCGCCGGGTTCGACTTCATCGGGGTAACGGGTCAGCGCGTAGAAACGTTCCCGGTCTTCCTGACTCGGGCCGAGCAATGCCGGATACGGGTTGAACCAGCGCAGCAGCCAGTCGTGGATGTCGGCGGCCTCCATGCGGCGGGCCTTTACCCCGGCATTGGACAATCCGCCAGCGAGACGTTCACAGAGGGTGGAGAGCGCCTGTTCAGGCGATTGACCGCGCCGGGAACTCCCGGACACGCGCCGGTATACGACCAGGCGTACCCGCCGAACCTGACCGCGCCACGGCAGGCGTGATACCGCCGTGTCCTCGAACAGACCGCCCGGCTTGGCGATGGCGCGCAGATGGTGGGCAAAGAAGCGCTGGTAGAAATCACTGAACGCTGTGCCCTGGGCGCGTGGGCGCACGTACCCGGCCAGCGCGCGCAGATAGCTGTCCCAGTTGGATTCGTCCTGAGCGTAAAACTGGAGCACCCAGGGACTCTCATCGAGTTCGTCGAGCGAATCCTGCAAGGCGTTCTCCAGCGCGTCGCGCGCCTGCCATAACCAGGCGAGTTCACGGCCTTCGGTACCGAGCGGCGTCAGCTCAAAAAATGCCGCGACCGACTGAGCATCTTCCAGCAGCACACTTTTGGAAGCGGGCAGATATTCCACCCAGGGCAACAGGTCGGCGAAGGAAGGCGCTACATCATAAAGTTTCCGGGCGTCAGCTTCGGTCGCGGGCCGCTTCGGGTCGAGCAGGCTGCCGGGTTCGGGGATACCGTGCGTGGCCAGCCTTGCCACATGGCGCGTCCAGGCGTCAGGCGATGGCTCAGGCCGGGGACAGGCTTTGAGCAGCCGCTTCAGCCCGCTCAAACAGGAGGACGCCCGGCTTTCCCTTCGGGATTTGTTTGTTGGCATGGCAGGTTTCATGGAGGCTTCCGCAGTCGATGGGCCGCGAGTTTCTCGCGGCCATGACCGGTCTCCTACCATCAAAGCGATTTGCGCCTTACCGTATTGTTTGATGGGTATTGATGGGTTTGATGGGTTTTCAGGAGGGTAAAAATAGTGGATACTGTGCATTTGTACAGTTACGCTTCTCTCTCCCATGCCCGAATCTTCCCTGTCCGTCTCCCCCATTCCCGTAGCGCAGAATCCCGCGCCTTCTGAAAACACCCTTGTCGCGCACCGCATGCAGGCGGGATTTCCTTCGCCCGCAGGCGATTACGCCGAGGAAGGTCTGGATTTGAACGAATATCTCATCCAAAACAAAGCGGCCAGCTTCCTGTTCCGGGTCAAGGGCGATTCCATGAGCGGCGCGGCCATCGAAGAAGGGGACATCATCGTCGTGGATCGTTCCAGGACGGCGGGGCACAACAGCATCGTGGTGGCGGTCGTCGATGGCGAGTACACGGTCAAACGGCTCTACAAGCAGTCCGGCCAGGTGGAACTGCGTCCGGAAAACCCGAAGTACAGTCCGATCCGCTTTGGCAAGGAACACGGCGAACTTGGCATTTGGGGCGTGGTGGTCGGACTGGTGCGGCGTATCGCGGCAGGATAGACATGCCCGCGCCACAGCCACAATTCGCCCTGGTCGATGTCAACAACTTTTTTGTGAGCTGTGAGCGGACATTCCGGGCGGATCTCGAAAATACGCCCCTGGTGGTTCTCTCGAACAACGATGGCTGCGCGATCGCCCGGAGCAAGGAAGCAAAAGAGATGGGCGTCAAAATGGGAACGCCCTGGTTCAAGTTACAGCCGACCGCCCGGAAGCGCGGCCTCCTCGCTTTTTCTTCCAACTATGCGCTCTACGGCGACATGAGCCAGCGGGTTGTCCGCCTGTTGCGCGACTTTGCGCCCGACCTCGAGGTTTACAGCATCGATGAATGTTTTCTGCGGATCGAGAGCGTGGCGCGCCGGCACGGCGGCGCTTCGGCCATGGGGCGCGCGATCCGGGAACGTATCCGGCAATGGCTGGGACTGCCCGTATGCGTGGGGATCGGCCCGACCAAGACCCTGGCGAAGTTCGCCAATCATCTGGCCAAGAAAAACGGGGTGTTCGATGGCGTATGTGACCTGTATACCCTGTCCAGGCCGGAACGCAAACAATGGATGAGCCGCCTGGACGCGGGGGAAGTCTGGGGTGTGGGACGCCGGATCGCCCGGCGTCTGGACGAGCTCGGTATCCATACCGTCCTTGATTTGCGAGAGGCTTCGCCACAGGAAATCCGTGGTCATTTTGGTGTGGTGATGGAGCGGACCTGCCAGGAATTGCGCGGGATTTCGTGCCTCGAACTGGAGGATATCTCTCCGCCCAAACAGCAAATCATGGTTTCGCGCAGTTTTGGCTGTCCTGTTCGGACATTGAAGGATTTGCGGGAAGCCGTGGCCACGTTTACGGCACGGGCCGCGGAAAAACTTCGTCAGCAGGCGGGTGTGGCGGCGGCCATCCATGTTTTTATCCGTACCGATCGCTTCAGGGAGGATGAGCCGCAATACACCCCTGGAATCGTCGTACCGCTGGCCGATGGGACGGACGACACGCTGGCGCTGCTTGAAGCGGCCTTTTCGGGACTCTGCGCAATCTACCGGGAGGGGTTTCGCTACAAAAAAGCGGGCGTGATGCTGACGCTTATCTCGGACAAGACCCGGCAGCCCACCCTGTTTGGCGACACGGCCTCCGGGGAAAAATCAAAGCGGCTGATGCTGGCCATGGACGCCATCAACCGCGAATTCGGGCGAGACACCTTGCGATCGGCGGCGAGTGGGATAGAACACCGCTGGGCGACAAAGGCCGAAATGCGTTCGCCACGATACACGACGCGATGGGATGAGTTGCCTGGGGTGTCGTGAAACCCGAGTCTATTTCTTATGTTTCCCGACAAACCCCAGCGCTTGCAGCCATTGCCGGTCCCTCCTGAGCGTATCCAGCCGAATCCTGCGATTCCGGGCTTCCGCGCGCCCCTGCGCTAAAAACACCAGAAACCGAATCAGACGACTCCCCGGCCGTCTTGCTGGAAGCCGTAACCCGGAAGCGTCTGCAACGCTGGGCTGATTCCGGGTCGGCGAGAAGGCATGAACTGGATGAAAAGCAGATGTATACTTTGCCCATCCAACGGAGGATTACCACATGAACACGACTACCACTGACCGCCCCTTACCCCGTAGCTACATGCCCGACGAGGAAAAAATCGGCATGACCCAAAACGCAATTTATCTCTGCGAATCCGTCGAAGCGAAAGCAGCAGGAGATGAAGAGGCATCATGGGCCTGGCTTGCACTTGCCAATCTGACAGAAAGTTCAATGTCCATGCTTAAAAGAGTGTGCGGTGACGAATTTTTGAAATCAAAAGGCTTCAATGTATGACAGATAAATTGCTTCTCTCGCTGGCAAACGCAAGTGCCGCAGAAACAAACCTCATGGCAGAACATGGGGCAACGCCACTTGCAAAGAAAATCACAACAACACGGCAAGGTATGCTTGCCGACCTGAAAGCAATCGGCGCGACAAAGGACTTGGAAAAAATTATTGAGGCTGAAAAAATCCTTGTTAACCGTGATCTCACAGACCACACCAACAGTCCAAAAATGGCATCCAGCCTGAAAGAAGCTCAAAACGGTTTGGAAACCATCGAGGAGCATATCGGGATTGTGGAGAACCCGGCTGAATACCAGACGGTCAACAAAAGCGACAGCCTGAAAAAAATGCGCGATCGCCGCGACCTGCCGAAAGACGGCGCCAGGCAGGCTTTCCGGTCGCACGATACACGCCTTGAAAATCTCGACGCTGGACGAGTGAGCGACACCGAAAAAGACATCATCCAACAACGGCAGAAAAACATCAGAATCGCAGAAAAGGAATACATCAACCGCCAGTACAAGGCGCTGGGCATCGAACCCCCAAAACCCAACCCATGATAGTGAACACCGAACAACTGCAAAAGGCAGCAGAACTATTACGCGCCCATGCGGTAAAACAAGGGCAAGACCCGGTAAAAATCGACGCAACCCTAAAAACAATCATGCAGTCCGGCTGCATGACAGGTACAACAATCGTGACTCAATGGGAGACACCACGGCACGGACGCTTGTTACCCGATAATTCAACAAGTCCCGCCCCGATACCGGACACTTCCACGCCCTGCGGCACGGCGCGCCCGGTTTTGACGGCAACCTTGACGGGCGGAGCGTCCACGCTGCGCCGCCAGACAACGAAAGTCTGCCCGCCCTCGTCGCACTGCAAGGCTTCGGCGGGAAGCGCGAAGCCTTCCGCCCGCCAGGTGACGATGGACAACTGCGCGCTCATGCCCAGACGCACCTGTTGCTGTTGCGCGGGCGAAAGCGGCTTGATGGCTACCAGGACTTCATAAACCGTGCCGCCCCGGTAGCGATCGAGGCTTGCGCCCTGCGTACCCAGGCTGGCAAAGCAGATTGTGACCCAATTTTTTTAAGGGCGCGGCTCATGGCTTCTGCTTCCGGCGTGGTGTGCTAATGTGGTTTAAGCTCAAACGCTGGAGTCTCACAAGTCCTTTGCTCCGTCATCATCGTGTAACTGCCGCGTATGGATATTAGATTAGAGCAAGTCGTATGTTTCTGCGAAAATTTCCTCAGCGACAATGCCGTAATCGTCCGCCCCATATTGAACAAGCCAGTCGCCCATCTTGCCGCGCAGTATTCCGCGACGAGCGCGCACAAAGCCTGGCCCCCGCAACTGCAGGACACATACCGGCAAAGGCCGCTTTGTGTATAAGCCGTTCTCACCCATTCGGAGCGGTGGAACAGGCGCATAGGCGCGCAAGAACAATTCCCTCTCCATAGGCCACATTTCCTCACGAACGCCCAATACACCCCGGCGCTGCTCAAGGCATCGGGCGGCAACTTCGCCTACCTCACCGCCTTCCGGGACATGGCGGATCACAATCCCGCCCTGCTGGAAAATCCGGGTGACTACCCGGTGGGGCTGGCCGCACTGTACAGAAGGCAGCTTGAGCGCGCCATACCGAATCCTGGGGATTACAAAAACAAACTACGCCCCTTTCTGCGCCTCTTGTGCGCGGCCCGCCGTCCACTACCCTTGTTACTGACGGAACTCATCCTGAAAAAAGATCGAGGTTTCTTACAAGGAGATATCCTGCCCTTACTAGGCAGCCTGACAGAAATTCGGGATGAGGCCGTATCCCCTTTTCACAAAAGCTTTACCGACTATCTGCAAAGCGAAGAAGCCGCCGATTACCGTATCGATGCCCTGAGCGGGCATGAAGCGCTGACCAGGCATTATTACGGCGAACTGGCGAACGAAGACGGAGTGGACTACACCCGTCTGGATGTTTATGGACAAACCGAATTTACTTATCATTTTCTGGTATGCCTCAATGGTGACGGAGATTATGACGGCCCGGTTGAAGTTTTGGGCTTGGAAGATGATGTGGTGAATGACGATGCCGACGAGATTCTGGAAGCGCTTGATTTGACCAGGGAAAACTGGGAGAAGCTGCGCGCCGGTTTTGGCGATGTGGCGCAAACCGTAGAAGGAGAAGGCCAGGATGTCGGCATAACGGCGCGCGCGATGGAATGGATGCTTTTGCAAACGGCGCTGGATTTCAAACTGTTGGGGCAGAATGATGCGCGCGGCGCTACAAGTATGAACAAGCTGGCAGATATTTTGCGTGAAATGGGGCAATATAAAATCGCCCGACCTTGTATGAGCGGGCGCTGCCAATCTATGAAAAAGCTCTTGGCCCGGAACACCCGGATACGGCAACGAGCCTCAACAATCTGGCTTCGTTGTTATCCGACTTGGGTGATCATGTCGCCGCCCGGCCTTTGCTTGAGCGGGCGCTGGCAATCATGGAAAAAACATGGGGCCCGGAACACCAGAGTACGGCGGGAAGCCTCAACAATCTGGCCGTGTTGTTATCCAACTCGGGTGATGATGTCGCTGCCCGACCTTTGTATGAGCGCGCGCTGGCAATCCGGGAAAAAACACTAGGCCTGGAACACCCGGATACGGCGACGAGTCTCGACAATCTGGCTATGTCGTTGTACAGATTGGGTGATTATGTCGCCGCCAGGTCTTTGCATGAGCGTTTGTTGGCATTCCGGGAAAAAACACTGGGCCCGGAACACCCGGATACGGTGATGAGCCTCAACAATCTGGCTTCGTTGTTGCACAATTCGGGCGATAATGTCGCCGCCCGACCTTGTATGAGCGGGCGCGGGCAATCCTGGAAAAAACACGGGGCCCGGATCACCCGAGTACCATTGATGTCCGCACTGTCTTGCAATCACTGCCAATCCCGGAATCCATCAGAACCTTCCTGCTTAGACTCCTGCGCCGTTGGACAAGGCTGTAACAGTCGCCGGAATATCTGCGGAACAAGCAAAATGCTTGTTTTTTGGAGTGCCGCCGACAAAAGACCACAACTTATCCGCCGGGTCGGGCAGTGCAAGCCAGGGACGGGCGTTCTGGCTGGCTGCATTCAGTTTGGCGCGATTACGGATGATGCCTGGCGTCACTCATGCGGGCGAGACGTTTGGGGTCGAAGTCAAACAAGACCTGACGAGCCCTGTAGGGGACGTGATGCTGGCGCTCTTTGGGTGATTCCTCCTTTGTTTTCTGAAACGTGTGCATGATAGAATAATCGCTTGACTTTCAAGAATATATCTCAGGGAGTGAAAGGTGGAAAGAATAGCAGTGTGCGGCATTTTCGGTTTTCAGACACTGCAAGGCGCCGTGCCGGATGACAGCGTAGCTGCTGGTATAGTTTTTGCTCCTTCCTTCCTTCCTTCCTTCCTTCCTTCCTTCCTTCCTTCCTTCCTTCCTTCCTTCTCTACAAACAAAGTCACGCTCTTTGCTGAAGGCAAAGAGCGCTTTTTTTCAGGCCCGCGTTCCGGTGATCCGGGACACGGGCTTTTTTCCGCGTGCCGTGTTCCCGTGGGGTTCAGCGCGCGGGGACGGGCTTCCTTTTGCACTGGCTTCCGGCTCCGTTGGCTTCAACGGAGCCTTTTATTTTTTCAACCCGGAGATGACACGATCTCTGTGTGCATTCGCACATCGTGACGGAAAAAGAGTTCCATGGAAAAACAACCCCTACCGCCGACGCCACAACCCGCTCCTTTGCCCAAATCCGAGCCGGGGCAATTAGACCACTACAATGTATCGCAAACGCTCAAAACGCCTCGGACACCCCCTCCGGGGTCTCACACCCATCCGGTAGACCAAAAGAAGCGTTCGAAATTTTCTCTGGCGGCGGCGGGAATGATTCTCGCCGTGGCCATCGGCGCCGGCGTCTACTTCAATAGTGAGCCGGCCGTGGTTCCGGACCAGCCCACGCAGGCGCAGATCGCGGAAATGCATGCAAGCTGGGACGCCGCTTCCGCGGCGCGCATCAGCCTGCCGGCGGTCAAAAAGGAAGAACAGAAAGAAGCGCTCGCCCAGATGCCGATAGCGGAAAAGGACAAACAAGTCCTCCAGGCCGAGCTGGACACCGGCAAGACCTCGCTGGTCTGGCTCACCGTCTGGGACAACATGGCCGAGGACGGAGACATCATATCGCTGCGATCCGACGGACTGACGCTGACCGTTCCCATCCTCTTGAAGCCCCAGAGAATCGCGATGCCGAGGCCCGCGAGCGGGGTTATCAACCTGACGGGCGTCAAGGATGGCGGCGGAGGCATCACGCTGGGCCTCATGTCCGGCAACGATCAAGTGCTCATGCGTCCCCTGAGTGTCGGGGAACGCGTCGGAATACCGGTACGCTGACCGGAGGTATGTATGGGGCAACTTCGCATGCTCTGGGCTTCGCTCCCGCCGTGGTTCAAAACCATCGCGATCGTCGGACTGTGCCTGGTCGTTTTCGGGCTGTTCTCGCACATCAGCCTGATTCTGGTGATCTGCACTCTTCTCCTGTGGTCTCTGTGCATTGCCTGCGTGCTTCATTCAAGCGGACGCCTGGGCCAGGGGCAGAACAATCCCTTGTTTGGATTTCTGGGATGGCTGTCCGAGCGCGCGAGCGCCGCTTCTTACCCGGCGCAGGGCGCTCAATCCGGCCCGGCCGTGCGGCCGCCGCCTTCCGGGCCGCGGCGTACCGAGCCATTGAAGCCCATCGACGTCGACGAGGTATCAGGTTATTTGAAATCGTGTGTCATTGGCCAGAACAAGGTTTGCGAGAAAATCGCCGATGCTTTGGAGACCGAATTCCTGCGAGCCGGACGCAAAGAGCCTCTGGGCGTATTTTTGTTCGTGGGCGCTCCGGAAACCGGGAAAACCCATTTGGCCAGGGAATTGGCCGCGGTTCTGAAAAGAGAATCCCTTTCCTACGACATGAGTCTGTATTCCGACCCTTATGCCCTCCTCTCGGAAGCCCTGAAAAGCAATCCTCAGGCCGTGATCCTGCTTGATAACTTCGAAAAAATCCCCCCTGGAATCCTGACCCCGTTTTTTAACGGATCGATTGGCGAAATCTCCGCCAAGGACGCCATCTTCATTCTGAGCACCAATGCCGCCCACGAAACCATCGCGGATACGCTCAGGCTCTACCATGACATGCCGGAAATGATAGATTCATTGATACGGTTCGACCTTTTCGAGCAGGGAATCGATCGGAAGCTATTGGACGGCATTGGCCGAATAATGGTGTTCTCTCCTCCCGAAGGTCTGGATCTTGCGAGAATAGCGATTCTGGAAATAAGAAAACACGTCAATACTTACGGCATGAATCTGGCACAGCGCCCCGGCATTCCTCCGGAGATGATTTTTGATTTGATAAAACGAAAAACCAATGGAAGCTACCCCGGCATTCTCGATTTGCAGCGATCGATAAAAGAAAAATGCAGCCCGATGCTTGCCGCCTTCATGAAGAAAAACAAGGAAAAGAAGGTTGAAACGATCATATTCCACTTTATTGACAACAAAATAGAGGTCCGTGATGAGCGCAACAAAATACAACGATCCGCTTGACTTCGTCGACGTGGAGGCTCTGCAGAAGTTGATGCAGCAGGATTCCTCGGATCAGGCAATAGACGTTCCGGGCTTCACTGCCTATCTGCGAGCCAGCGTCATCGGCCAGGATCGCGTGTGCGAGGACGTTCCGCGCCAGATCAATCGGCGCATGGCTTTGGAGAAGCGGACCAAACCCGTGGGCGTTTTTCTTTTCGCGGGGCCTCCGGGCACGGGCAAGACCTACCTTGCCAAGAAAATGGCGGATTTTTTGAAGCGCACGCTTCTGCATTTCGACATGACGAACTTCATGCAAGCGCACACGGCCAGCATGCTTTTCGGCAGTCCTCAAGGTTATGTCGGCGGGCCAGGGAAGTTGACCAGCGACCTGGACGCCACTCCCAACGCCCTGGTGCTGCTCGATGAAATCGAGAAAGCCGACCCGGACATCCTGAAAAGATTCCTGACGGCCTGGAACGACGGATTCGTGACCGATGTCAGGACCGGCAAACAAATCAGCACCACCAAAGCCATTTTCATCCTCACTTCCAACGCCGCCACGGATCAACTCGATGAATTGTCGGAGCGGTATGCCGAAGATCCGGACAACTTGCGCCAGAGCGCGGTGAAGGCCCTGCAAGAGGCCAAATTCGCGCCGGAAGTATTGAGCCGTATCGACCGGATTTTCATTTTCAAGCGCCTCACGGGGCTGAACATCGCCAAGGTCGTCACGCTGGAAATCGTCGCCCTGGTGGACAGTTTGGGTTTTTCCGTCGCGAAGGGCGGCATCAGCCCCGAGATCGTGCACGACATCATGAAACGGCAGGACAAACTCGGCGCCACGGCTTCGTCCCGCGATCTGGCGCGTTTCATCGAAGAAAACATCATGGATGACCTGATCGCCGCCAAGGGGGCCGAGCACAAACAAATCCGCCTGGTCAAACAGGGTGACGCGATCCGGGTGGAGCTGGTGCCATGAGTGGCGATTTCATCCCTGCCGCCAGGGAACTATGGCACGGCTCGCCGCGCTGGCGCAGTCTGTTTCTGGCGTCCATCGTCAGCACGATCATGGTGATCGTCTTTCCGCCGAACTTTTTGGGCGCGTCCAAATCGGGGTCGGGAGCGTATACCCCGTCCACCGGGAGCGCCCCGCCGCCGCCCATCGATACCGGCCGGGGCGCCCAGCCAGCGCCGGGGCCGCAAGCACTGCCGCCCGCGCCGGGCGCGGGAGGCGCGGTTGTCAATCTGGTGGCGCCGGCCCCCATCAAAATCTCGCCGGGAACGAAACTCGAAGACGTTACGATCGATAAAAAACCTCAAGACGACGATGATTTCGGGAAGAGCACCCGGAGAAATACGAGCGCCATCAAGCCCGGCGCCTCGTTGCAGGAATAGTTTTTCACCCAAGTGAGCGGAGGTAACACAGATGTTCAGAACTGGTACAAGTCTTTTCATGGCGGCCATGATTTCCGTGGCCGGATTACAAATCGCGCACGCGGCGGAGGCCGGCGCCGACGCCCGCGTCGAGATGATGGAGGAGCAACTCCGGCAGCAAAAGGAAGAGCTGGCCCGTCAAAGCGAGCAAAACCAGCAGATATTGAAATTGCTGCAAGGTCTCGCCGATAAGGACAAAGCGCCTGCCGCGGCTCCGGCTCCAACGGCACCGGCTCCAGCGGCTTCGGCTCCAGCGGCTCCGGCTCCAGCGGCGGCTCCGGCTCCGGACGCGCCTGCGGCCAAAGCGTCCGCCGCGCCGGCGCAAACGGCGGATGCCCAAACGGCCGCCATCAAGAAGTCCGATCTCAAGCCCGGCTGGCGCAACAGCATTTATCCCCTGGACCGCGGCGCGGATGTCACTTCCCTGCCGCAGGCCAGTGTCGGAAGTTTTGTATCGACGACATCGGAACATAAATTCGGCGACTATGTAAAACCGATCGGCATGGAGGTCAAGGGCAAGGCGATCCTGTGGCGAGGCCAGGCCTTTCTCGTGGCCGAGCAGGCCGGCAATTATGTCTTCGCTCTGGACGTTTCGGGAAGCACTTATGGCGCCATTTTTGTCCAAGGAGAATCGCTTGGGCGTGGAACGGATCAAACCGTCATTGGCAGCGCTGAACTTGAACCCGGCGTGTATCGGGTTGAAGTCCATGTGACTAGTCAGATGTACTTTGGTAAAGTTGGTGGAGGGTATCACCCTGGCACTTCCTTTTCACTACGCATAAAAACCCCCGCCGACGATGTCCTGCAACCGGCTTCCAAGGTGTTGTTCGTCAAGAAATAGCAACGATGTCCGGCGGGAGGGGGCTTTCACGCCTTCCCGCCAGGCGTGACCCGGAAAGCCGCGCCGCCGGATCTTTCATGGAATCCCGATGACAATCCTCCGTCTGCTCATCTTCAAACTCTGGCCGTTGTGGGTCTGGCTGGGCAGCCGCTGGCTGCTGGGCGCCGTCGCCACGGGAACCGAATATTACCGGGCCGCCCAGGCATTCGCGCCCTTGCTTCTTTTTCTCGCGGTGCATTATGGGGCGGGCCAGGAGGACGCGAACTCCAACACGCAGTTGGCGGCGATCGGATCGGTGGTTTCCGGCATCCTGGGCGGGATCGACGAATACGGGCGCTGGTCGCCGTATCTCGGCGCCCCGGGATACGGCTTCATGACCGTGCTGCACTATCTGGATTACCCGCTCGTCCTCATTTCCGCTGCCGCCCTCGTCCTGCCGTTCGCGCTTCTCCCGCAAGGCCCGGTGGAGTGGTTCAAGGGCCTGGGGAGATTGTTCAAACCGGGTTCGGGCGCCGGTGAAGGTTATGACATCAGCGACGATATCTCCATGGGCAGCGCCCGCTGGATGAGCATGAAAGAAGCCCGGAAGGAATTCGCCCAGGGCAATCTGATCATCGGCGAAGCCTACAACCCCTCCCGCGACCCCGATATGGGCGGGCGGGCGCCCTTGTTGTTCTTTGACGGGAGCGGACACCTGCTGACCGTTTCCGGTTCCGGCGGCGGCAAATCCGTCAGCGTGGCCATGCCCAACTGCATCAACTGGCAAGGCAGCCTGGTGGTCCACGATCCCAAGGGCGAGCTGGCCAGGAAATGCGCCGCCCACCGGCGCGGGCTCGGCTCGGGAAGGCGGGTCGCCATCCTCAATTCCGGCAATCCCGGCATTCCCAATACCGACAGCCTGAATGTCCTCGACTGGCTTTCCCCCGACGATGAAAGTGTGATCGACGATTCCAGACTGGTGGCCTCCTGGCTGGGGCCGGGCGAGGCGCCGAAAGACAATGGGGCGTATTTTCACGACGAAGCCTTGAAGCTGATACAAATTCTCATCCTTTATGTGCTTTGTTCTCCCGCGGTCAGACCGGAATCCCGCAATTTATTGAGCGTCAGAAAGCTGTTCGCTTCGCCCAAGCTGATCGAACTTCTGAAAATAATTCAGGCGAAAGGCGAAAAATTTTGCTTTGGTGTGCCCTCGCGGATGGCGGGAGACTTTCTCAGCGTCATCGGCGCCGGCGCCGGCCCGCAGTGGGCGGGGATACGGGGATATGCGGCCAACGCCCTGGCCTGGCTCGATACGCCCACGTTGGCGAATCTGGTGTGTGGCACGGGGGGCGAAAATACGTATAGCGTATCGGACATCAATTCCGGAGACCTGGATGTTTTCGTTTGCGTGTCCATCGTGTCCTCATACGAAACCTCTCCCGCCGCTCGCCTCATTTTCGGCGCTTTGCTCAATACGCGGTTCAAACATGGATCGGCCTCCGGCGGACACGACTGTAGTAAAAATATCCTTTTTTTGATAGACGAAATGCCGCTCCTGGGAAAACTCGATGTTCTGGAGCGCGCCAGGGACGTGGGACGAAGTTATGGGATCACCCTGTGGGGCATCGTGCAATCGCTTGGGCAGTTGAAAAATTGTTACGGCGAAGCCGGCGTCACGAATTGGCAGTCAAGCTGTCACGTACAGACCTACTTCGGCATAAGAGATCTGGAAACGGCGAAATCTCTCTCCGAGAGGACGGGTTCAGCCACCGTGGAGTATGAAACCGGCTCCCAATCGACAAGCACGAACCGCGGCGCGGCCGACCTGTTTGGGAATACCGGAAAAGGAAACACGATAACAACCGTGAAACATTCCCGGCCGCTGATGACGCCGGATGAGATCATGACCATGAAGAGCGGTGACAAAAACAGCAAGGTCATCGCCAGTGAACAGTTGGTGTTCGTTGGCGGAAAGAAGCCCTTGCGGTGCGGCCTGGCCAAATACTATTTCCGTGAAGAATGGGCTTCGTTTTGGAAAAAATGATCCGGCTCATGGGTCGGCGGCGGCCT
The DNA here is from genome assembly GCA_025997075.1 of Betaproteobacteria bacterium. GTDB lineage: Bacteria > Pseudomonadota > Gammaproteobacteria > Burkholderiales > Rhodocyclaceae > Propionivibrio. The sequence goes on from BNUC01000032.1 coordinate 17,270, forward strand.
CTTTTCGTTGTTTGATTTTTATCACCGGAGAACCCTTTCATGCCCGAAGGACATTACCTGGACGCCTTGAAAGAACGCGCGCGGATTACGGAAGCCTATATCCAGAGGCTGGACAACACCCGGCAGCGCCACCTCGCTGAAAACACAGCCCAAGGCAACATCGACGCGGCTTTATACGAAAACGAGCGGGTCAAAATGGAGGCTGAGATGAAAGGCTTGCAGGAGCGCATCGGGAATGAACAGACCCGGGAGGCTTTCGCGCCGGAAGAGGAGCAGGCCTATCAGCAAAAGTGCATGCAGAATTTTCAGGCGAGCGCGCAGGCCGCCAACGATACCGCCGCGCGGAAAGCCGACGCCGCCCAGGCCGATTTCCACGAGGCAAGGATCGTGGCGGATACGCTCAACTATGGCGGCGATGCCGCCTACGCGAAAGCCATGAAAACGGAAAGCGAACTGGCCAGGGAAGCGAGCGAATTCCGGCAGAAAGCCGCCCATGCCGCCAAGGAGGAAAGCAAAGCCGAAGCAGACCTTGCCAGGGAATCCGATCTGGGCTTGAGCCTCTGATCGAGACATTCTGAAATCAAACCACCACAGGAGCCATGATGAGCATCTCACCGATATCGCCGATAGGATCTTACGACATCAGAAAACCACACGAAGTGTCCAAGGAGATGGATTCCGGACCTGACGAAGAAATGAAGACAGAGGTTGAAACCGGGATATCCGATGCGGATTTAAAGCAGGAACAGGATATCGTCTCGGAGGTTTGCGCGTCCGACGGTTTTTATCGGGATTCTCCCTCCCGGGATATGGAACACGCCAGCACAGGGCACGCGCTGGAGAAACCGATGGAGCACGATGCCGCCCAGGCGCATGCGGCCGGATTTTATTCAACGGACGTATCCGTATCCCCCCTCTTGTTTGAAGAAGCGCAAACGTTCGGGAACGATCTGCCTCCGGCCGCGGTGCACGAAGCCTACGCCACGGACAATGAAATCGAAAGAGGCCAGCAGGTGGATTTTCTCATCACCAGAGAACAGGAAATCGTTGCCGCTTCTTTGGGAGACGACGCTCACAACGAGCTTTCCTCTCAATGGAAAGAGAGCGATTTGTCATTCGATGTTCAGACAGAGGAAACGTATTCCGTCGAGAATGAAATAGCCAACGAGCAGGATGCCGGGATGGGTTTATCGTTTTGATGCGTGTTTCTGCGTAAATAAGCCGGGTAATCCCCCGGCTTTGCCGGGGACCGGAAAAGTTTGAAGGAAACCACATGCAGAACAAGATGCAAACCGTCGATGATCTTTTGATCAAGCGAGATGAGCTGACCGCGCTCAAGCGGGATGAGGAAGCGCTCCAAGTGTCCCGGCGCGCGAGCGGTGAGTTGTTTGCGATGTTCCATGACGAGATGCAGGGCGAAACCCTGATGAAGTTATTGAACTGTTTACAAGGTTTGTCCGTCGAGGCTTTTCTCACGGGTCGAAACAATGAAGGCTTGACGGCGCTTGGCACGGCTCTCGCCTATGCCGGAGCTGGCCTCAAACATTGGCCTTCGTCTCCGGCACTGTTAAACAGACTGAATAGCCTCGAGGAACTGGAAAAAAAGATTGGGGCGAGATGCACCGTCTTGATTCGGGAGGGTGAGGATGGCTGGGCATGGCCCTTCGATGATTAGTCAATGTGTCCGAAAAAGGATGTGCTCCACATCAAGTTCATCTGCTCCAGTTGATCTTTTTACCTTGTACGCCTTGTTACCTTACCCACGGAGAAGCTCATGCGCAGCCTGTCAGCCGTTTTACGCGCTCTATTCCCATTCGGCGCCACCGCCGGACAAACCGTGCTTGGGTCTCGAACCACCACCCGCCCCATCGGTCGTTCGGACGCGGCAAAGGGGTCTGAGCTGAGACACCGTCTCGACGATATTCAACGCTTGATCCACGCCGGCCGCCTCGACGCCGCCACGGCAGCGGGGCGCGAATTGCGGAACGACTTCGAGCGTCTGTTTGATCCGTCCAAACCACACTACGCGTTCGCCAGCCGGGAAGAGCGGGAGGAATACCTCCCTACGGCGTCTTCAGACTTCGAGTGGATTGATTGGGGTTATGCCGAATGTCTCATGTTGCAAGCCTATATCCAGGCTGAAATCCGGGATCTTCCGGGGGCGGTGGAAATTTTGACGGCGGCGCGCGAGGTCGCGCCCACGCAGGTCAGTATCCTTACGGAACTCGCCTACGCGTTGCTGCAATCCCGACAGCCCGAAGCTGCGCTGAAGACTTACAAAGAAGCTCTGGCGCTCTCCAGAAAGTTTGAATCTCAACGACCGCTGGAGCCGCGCGCTCTGCGTGGCATCGGGGCTGCTCTTGTAGAAATGGGCCGCCTCGACGAAGCAGAGGCAGCCCTTCGAGAGTCCCAGACAATAGAGCCGGATAGCGAGGTTGCCCGGCATGAGCTGGAGTACATCCGACAAATACGATCCCGGTCACCTTTTTAGCCGCCATGCAACTGACCATCACAAGCTCAAAAATCGATAATACCGACTCGTCGATTGAATTCTGGCAAGCGTTTTACGGCAGGCTCGGCAAGCTGGCGGGCGGCGACGCAGAGCTGCCCGTGGCGTCGATCCTGGCCTCGTATGGCCTACAGGATGCCTTGCTATCGCTTTCTTACGCCGACGAAAAATTCGACAGCGCGCTGCGCCTGTTCGCCTGCCATTGCGCGAGGGGCGTCATTCACATCTACGAAGAGGATTATCCCGAAGGCAACCGTCCGCACCAGGTGCTGGAAGTGGCTGAAAGATTCGCGCGCGGCGAAGCCCTGCGCGTCGATTTGGCCGTCATCAGGAAAGATCGCCATTTCGATTCCGGTTGGGAGGCCTCCTATAGCCCCGCCAGCCAGGATGCCTTGGGCGCCGCCGAGGCCACCGTTTACGACTCCGCCACGAGAGCCGCCCAGGCCGCTGCTCAGGACGCCTCCGGCGCTGTGTCCGATGCCGCCTTCAATGATGCCCTCGAAACCCGCATGAGACCCTGGCCTGACGCCGGATTTACCGCCGGGAGAGCTGCCTGTGCCGCCTTCGAGGCTGACCTGGAGCGGGAACTTTTACGCCTTTGCCGGCTCGAGGGCGAGTACGGTGAGCTGGTCGCCAGGGCCAGCTCCGGGGCGTGCAGGCGCGGACCAAAGCGAAACACCAGACCCGCCCTGCCACTGACCGTCACGAGCATGAAAATCAGCGAGACCGAGATCTCCAATGTCGACTGGAAAGCGTTTTTCGACAGGTTCGGCAAGGGTTTGCCCATCGACGGAAACGTGGAAGCGATGGAAGGGCGTGTGGAGTCTCTTCGGAAATATAACGACCTGTGGTCTTTCTTGTGGTTTCCCAACATCTATGAAAAGCTTCAGCGCGCGTTGCGCCTGTTCGCCTGCCGTTGCGCGAGGAGCGTCATTCACCTTTACGAAGAGAGCTTTCCCGAGGACGAGCGTCCGCGTCAGGTGTTGGAAGCGGCTGAAAAAAACGCGCGCGGCAAGGCCACCCACGACGATTTGGACGCCGTCAGAAAAATCGGCTTTCGTTTCGACCCTCGCCGGGAGGCCGCCCAGGCCGCCGCCTTGAACGCCGCCGAGTCCACCGTTTACCTCTACGGCTGGAAAGCGGCCCGCGCCGCCGCCGAGAACGCCCATCGGGCCGTGCTTTATGAGGCCCGCAAAGCCTTCATGAAAGCGGGCGGGAGCGCCGACACCTCCCGGACCGACGCCTGGTTTGCCGCCAGGGACGCTGCCAGCGCCGCCTTCGAATCCGATCTGAAACGCGAACTTCTAAGCCTCTGCCGACTCGAGGGCGAATATGGCGAGGTGACCAGGGACTAGCCCCCGTTGAATGGAGAACTTGCCATGCCCATCACCCTGTGTTTCGACAGAACCTATGTCAGCCATCCCATCGAGGATTTGCTGGAACTCAACAAGCGCCGTTTCATTCGTGACCTGTGGCTCGCGCCGGACGACGGTGACTGCCGGGAAATGAATGCCATCTCCGAAGCGGATCAGTACGCGAAGAAATACGATGCCGTGTTGAAGGAAATGGATCCCGGCCTCAGCGATACGGACAAGACCCGTTATCTGGCGGAGCGGGAGCGCATGTCCGGGTGTCGCTGCATGGCCTGGGCCTATTACGAAATCAACCGTGGCGCCAGGCAGGGCGGACTCCGGGGGCAAATCAAGGCCCGCTTGAAATCCTGCGAGCAGTTGTCCAATGCCGAAGGACACTTCAAAGAGCATATCGCCCAATGGGAAAAGGTCTGCCGAAAATCCGGCGAGACCAACGACTATCTTTCGCTCTTCTGGGCGTACTGCAAGATGTACGGCTGGGAGCTCCAATGGCGAGAACGCCTGGACAGTCAGTTGGAGGAAGACGCCCAGAAAGATGTCAATGCTCAGAAAGATGCCGCCAGGAATCTGCGCCACTACGCGCAAAAAGTCCTGGAAACAGCGGAAATCATCCTTGGCCGAATCCACATGAAAAACGTCGCCGCGCTTGCTGAACAGGCCAGGCGGTGTCTGGAAGGCGATGACAATGCGATTGCTTCTTCACCCTTTTTTGGCGGGTATCCGGCGGGCGGCGGTTTCTTCGAAGAATGCGTTCCCTATGCCGCCGTGGGCAGGCTGGCTGATTCCTTTTGCGTGATGCCGCGAACCTCGCCGCAAATTGACCTGCCGGACAGCGGCGAGGAAATCAAGCGACACTGGCTGACAGGACTTCAATGCGAGCGGAATGGTCAGCGGGAAGAAACCATCACCGCTTTCGAGGCGGCGTTAGCCATTCCGGCCACGAGCGCCGAAGACTTGAACGATCAGGCTGTGGTACGTATGACGCGGTTCACGCTGGGACTGGAGGGATATACGGACGAGGCGCAGGACCTTCTGGAGAAGGCCGTTGTCATGACCCCGGACGTCAGCGCTTTCTGGGCGAATCTGGGGATCGTGCGGGAAATTGACGGTCAACTCTCCAGCGCGCTGGCCGCCTACGAGCGAGCGGTCGAACTGGAGGCGGGAGAAAACGCACAATCCTGGTGCAACCAGGCCAGCGTCCTGTTTTACCTGGGACGCTGGTACGAAGCGATGGAAGCCGCCCGCAAGGCCGAGGCGCTGGATCCCGGCAACATGGGGGCGCTCATCCTTCGGGGCCGGTTGTGGCAATTCGCCAAAGTCGCGGGGTTGTGGCAATTCGCCGAAACCACGGAGGAATTAGCATTGAAGATCCTCAACGTAGCCGAAGAAAAGGAAATGCTGTTCGCGGGGACCTGGAACATGGGGCTGATGACGCTTGAAGAACAGGATTATCAAACCACCGAGAGTCTGTTCGATTCGGGGCTCGAAGATTTTCCGGACGGCCTTTCACAGCCTCCGGCCGGAGCGCTTTCATTTCATCTCGCCCAATAGTCGCTGGAGAAATCACTATGACACAATCATCAGAGAACGACCCCGACCCAGGCGTTTATGATTTTCCGTATTCGTTCACGGTCATTCAAAAAACCGTCGGGCAGATACGCCGCGATGACTACTCGAAAGAAGATGTCCTGGCCAGTTGGGGAGGGCGTTTCGAATCGACGTATTGGTTGGAACGGCTCGTCAGGGAAGGGAAAATCATCCGCGAAGGGGGGAGAGATTTATCCGTCTTCCATTACGGACCCGCCAAAGAATTTTCGGCGTACCTGGCCGGGGGCGTCCCGTGTCACCGTTTGATCAACGGCAAGCCTTACTATCCTCCCGTCCTGGGTTGGAGCAGATACCCTAGCGTGTGGTCCATTTATATCGGATCGTTCGATCAACAGAGAATCATCGACTGCCCGCCCGAACAGACAATAGTGGTCGAGGTGCGGGATATGATGTGAGCTAATGGAGAGAGAAAACAGTCATGAAGCCAAAAAGAATCATCCTGGTCCGCCACGGTGAGTCGGAAGCGAACGTCGATCGTGAGATATACAGCAAATCCCCCGATCACGAAATCGCTTTGACGGCCACGGGGCATGAGCAATCCGTCGATACGGGAAGAAAAATTGCCGCCCTCATCCAATCCGAAAGCTACGCCGTTTATGTTTCTCCATACGCCAGAACCCTCCAGACCATGAAGGGAATTTGCGGCGAGATCGCGGAAAAGCCTCTATTCGTTTATCAGGATCCACGATTGAGGGAACAGGATTGGGGTGTCCTGCCGACGCAGGAAGAAACCAAGCGCAACAAGGACGTTCGGGATAATTACAGCCTGTTTTTCTATTGTTTCCCCGGCGGAGAATCCTGCGCGGACGTATTCGACCGGATGTCTACTTTTTTTGAGACGCTGCATCGTGATTTTCAGAAAGAAAAATTTCCGGAAAACATCCTCATCGTTTCCCATGGCGTCGCGATCAAATGTTTCCTGGCCCGCTGGTTTCATTGGGAGGTCGAACATTTCGCCTTGAACTTCAACGTGCCCAACTGTTATACGCTGGTGATGAACCGGAACCGCGATAGCGATAGATATGAATTGACCGAACCTTTCGGAAAAGGTCTTTTTTCATGGCGTATTTAGAACAAATTTCTTTTTCTGTGAGTAAGGAGAGCACATGTTAGGCTGGTGGATCATCATTTCGACGCTCAGTCCGGAAGAGTACGATCGAACCGATCGGGAGTCCAGACGCGCCACGACGCTGGCCAACTGGGAAACCAATGCCTTTGGCGGCTTGGACTGGATCGACAAGTTGATCGAGGAAGGCAAGGCCACGCAACTTTCCGAGAACGGTTATCCGAATCGCTACACCGCCATGGCCCGCGACGTGCTGCCGATCCTGGAAAACGGCGGCATCGAGCCCCCCAGGAAGGGGCCGATGGTTATCGGGGGCGATGAAGGCGAGGAATACGTCCAGCCGCCGGGCTGGATGGGAAAAGTCGAGAAAAACCCAAGCCTGATCGCCGCGTGCTCTCCGGATCAACGACTGACCATCGAGGCCTGGGATCAATCATGAGTCTTCTGATTGAACGAATTCATCCGGGGCGCTCTCGTATGGCTGACGTTTACTCTGCCGTCACGAAATGTTCTGCCCGCAGGCGCGCTTCGCCTTGCCAGCGGTAGGCGACCAGTTTGCCGGTCGGGTCGGGGGCTGAGTAGTCGACGCAGGCGATGTTCGGAGCAAAGAATTCGGGCGCGCCGGTTCGCCAGTAATGCCCGACGAATGCGGGCGGCGCATCGACGGGATAGCCCCTTCCATTGCGCGCAGCGGGAATGGCAGGCAGTTGTCGAGCAACTTCTTTTTCCACGGCCAACTCCTGCCAGTCGACTGTACCGGAAAGCCACCATTTCACCCGCGCCCGATGGCGCAAATAATCATCCTTGTCCCGGAAACTGAAACCCTCGGGCAGATCAAGTTCTTCGCCTTTGAGCAGCAGTTCGCTCGCCTTGAATTCCGCGCTGCCATCCACAAACAGGCGCGGCCATGCGTTTTCAAGGACAATGTGTTTTACGTTCAGGCAGGGAGAGAGGATTTGCATGGCCGCTTCGTCCCAGCAGGCGTGAATGACGCGAATGCCGTCCAGTTCGAGCCACAAGGGAAGCGTTTTGAACCACTCGATCCATTGTTGATGCTCTGATGAATCTTCCCCAAGCGCTGCCAGAAAGGCCGCGTGTTGACGGCGGTTGTTTTCGGTATGCGGGCGTAAGAAACCCTTTCCGTAAGGGGTGGGCATGTGCCAACCGATGGCGTTCAGCTCGTGATTCCCCATGACGCAGTAAGCGTTACACGTGTCGATCATCGCTTTCGCTGTGGTCAACACCTCGATTTGCTTCTCGCCCCGGTCAATGAAATCACCCAGAAATACAGCTTTCCTGGTCTCGTGTCGCCAGACGCCATCTCCTTGCGTGTATCCCATTTTTTCCAGCAGCGCGAAAAGACGATCCGCCTGTCCGTGAATATCACCAATCAAGTCGTACATAAAATTTTTTGCTTTCAAATTTGCAGCCATTCTGCCCGGAGAAAGCGAGCTGGTTAGCATAGCAACCCATAAATAAAAGGGTGGAGAAGACAAGAGCGCGATAAAGCCCCGGCTCTGCCGTGGGGATGTTACTGAGCAGCCAACGCCCGTTGCGCCGCCGCCGCGATCCATGCCCCGCAGCAGATAGCCCTATTTTGAGGACTCAGGCCATGACCAGCAAATTCTCAAGGGTGTCCTTACGCCACGGCAGTGCCCAAGCCATCAGTAATCCTCCACCCGCTCGCCCGGCATCGCATACGGCACGCGCCGGTAGAGCGGGAACACGGTGGTGTAGCCGGGCACAGGCACCGGGTCCGTACCGGCGAGATGGGGAAACACGTACATCGTCAGGTCAGGATTTGACAACCGATGGAATTGACGATGGATGTCATTGGCCGCCGTGCGGGTATAAGCGGCATTGATAACAGGAACCGCTTGCGCGTCGGCCCCGGTCAGCGGACGGCGCAGGGATTGCCGGGCATCCAGTAACTGGCGTGAGCCGGCATTGGGTGCGCCGCCGCCCGTCTCCTGATTCCAGACATCCAGCAGGGTGTGTTCTCCATGCGGCAGCAGTTTGTCCTTGCTGGTCGCGCAACCGAGTGTGGACAACGCGATGGCGGCCAGCAGGACGGCCAGAAGATTAGTCCAGTTCGGAAACATGCTTCCCTCCCAAACGATGATTGACCTTGCGGCCTTCGGGGTCGTAGTCGATGTTGAGCGCCTGCTCCAGATGAACCGCCACTTTTGCGCCGGGAGGCACATAAATCGCGGCGAAGGCTTGTCCGTAGAGCTTGTTGACCCAGTCGGCCATGTCGCGCACGCCGCCGGCCAGGATGCGGCCCATCGCCTCGTTGCCCGAAATACCGACCGTACCCAGCGAGCCATCGCTGCCGGACACCACGGCCACACTGCCGTTATCGGACTTGATGAGCGAAGCCGCCCCCGCGCCCGCCGCCGTGACCAGTACCTGCGAACCGAGATATTGCCGGGCGTTGCTGCGCTGTTCGCCGGAGACGCAGGGAATACCCTGCGGATCGCTGATCCAGCCCAGGCCGCCTGCCGAACGATTGTTGCCCTGATTCTCCTGACTTCGGCCCGAATCATCAGGCATGGTGCGGATCGTGCCGTCGTGAAACACAAAAGTGACGCTTCTCACCTGTCCGCGCACGCAGGACAATGTCCAGTCGCCCGAAGCCGTGCCGCTGACCACCGCGCCCGCCATGTCCGGAAGGTCAATTCCGTTCGCGGTGAGATTGTCCGGGCCAATCAACACCTTGAACGGATACGGGTCGTTCACCGTACCGTCGATGGGTACGCGACCGATCAAGGCGGTCATGGCCACCGAACCCATCAGGGTTGAATTCGATGGCACCGTGTAGACCGGCTTCAAGGCCGCGTCCGCCACGCGATGCCCGGCATCGGCGAGCTTGTCCACCGCATTCGACAAGGATTTCTGGGCCGGGCCGAAACTCGTCGGGAAGCCCGGCGTGCCGCCGTCCTTTCTGCCCGATGGCTTCGCGTCGTCGGGTTCCACCCAGCGTGTGCCGGCATTCGTGCCTGTACCCAAATTCTTGCCGTCGCCTTCTTCCAGCCCCAGGCCGACCGGCAGATCGGATGAGCGACCGGAGCCGTCCTGACCGAGCTTATCCACGCGCCGCTGCACGTCCTGCAACAGCCCTTGCGTCTGCCGCTGATCGTTAATGATTTGATCGCGCTCCTGTTGCAGCCGCTTGCTCTCGCTCTCCAGCGCATTGCGGATGCGCGTGTCGATGCTTCCCTCGCGCGCCCGCAGACGTTCGTTCTCGGCCTTCTGTTCCTTGTTGTCGGATAGTGTTGTACGTAATTCGTTGCGCAACTGCCGAACCTGCGCCACCAGCGTCGCCACCGTATCGCGCGGCGTATCGCCCTCGATGCCGAGTGCTTTCATTTCCTCGGGCGTGAGCGGACTGACGGCGTCAGGAGATGAGGCGCTACGTTTCTCCGGAATCAGCCGGATGCCGACGACGACCACCAGCAAGACCAGCGGAATCAGCAGCCATTTGAGCAAGGGATTACCTCGCATTGGATTCTCCCGCGGGCAGATTCACGCTGGCGTCAATGGGAGCTATCGCCGGCATCAGCGACTCGGCCAGGCCATGACCGCGGGTAACGAGGTAGACCACGGTCGTATCGTTCGACTGACCGGCTGGCCCGAGAGTCGGATGCTGGAAACTGGCCGCCACGAAATCCCCCTGCAAGGCGCGCGGGTCAAGGTCGAGCCAATAAGGTTTGGTATTGGTGAGTCGTACCGCCGTCACCCACTCCTCTTCGAGCCGCCACGCCGCCAGCGCCCGCGCGCGCACGGGCAGAATCGGCAGCAGGGTGTCCAGCATCAAATCACGCCGCAAATTGACGCGCCCGATACCGGCGACGGGTTCCACGGTTCGTAGCGGCGCATAGAGGTTCTGCGCGGCGTAGCGGATGAGCACGACAGAGAGGGGCGTTTCACGACGTGCCGGCGTCTTGGAGAATTTATCCGTGGCGGTATCGGCCTGACCATCGTGTTTGGACGTTTCGTCCTCGACGATGCGCACGGGTTCCAGCGGCGCTTGTCCTTCCCGCGCCGGTTCAGCCGCGATGTCGAGCAATATCAGCGCGCCGGATTCCACGTCCTGCAACTGCAAGCGTGTTGGTGGAATGACATCGTTTGCCCGCAGATAAAGCGTACCGCCCGCGCTCTGGATACGCAGACGCTCGCCCACACTCCCCGGCACGCCGACACGCACATTGCGGTCAACAAACACGATACGCTCCTGACCGACCACGAGGGGCACAGCCAGCGGCAGGCGTTGCCAGCCCAGGATTTCCACGGCCTGACTGGTCGACGAGACAAGACACAGAGCCAAAGCCAACACAAACAGGCTTTGCGCGGACAGACCTTTCTTCATGGGGTTTCTCCGGGCAAACGGCTTGCGACGCCGGACGGCGAAGCACTCGCCGGAATCTCGATGCGCTGGGGCGGTGTCGCGTAACAGTCGAGCACCAGGCCGAACGGGTTACGCTCGGGGTCGACGTCCTGCCGCAGCACCTTGATTGCGTAGCGCACCAGCGCGTGCTTGACCTGTTCGGTGCTGTAATACTCGTCGGCGCTGATGTCCAGGGTGACGACCCAGTCATGATCGGACAACACCCTGACCCGCGCGCCCGGATTGTCGCCGTAACCACGTCCGGGAATCTCGTAAATGCCACGCACGCGCTGACGCAGTTCGCCGTTATTACGGCGGTATTCGACATCCTGCTGGAGATAGGATCGGCAGCCCGGCGTCAGATAGGCCGAGAGCGCGCGCAGATTGCGCGGATAGTCTTCTTCGCCGTTCGCGGGCCAGCGATTGAGTTGCTGGAAGATGTAGAAGGTGAAGGCATAGACGGACTCGGGCGGCACATCCCACCATTTCCTCGTACTGCCCGAACGCAAATCGGGCGGCACATGGATGGTCAGGTCGCGCGGCGCACTCCACCAGCCGAAAGCGAGCAACAGCGCCACCACGAACAGCGCGGAGAGGCCCATGCGCAGTGATTTCACATGGGCTTGCAGATGGACGACTTCGTTGCGAAAGCGGCTCATGCGGCACCTCGCTGGGGCCGGGTCATCCCGCGCGTTGTTCTGCGTGTTGACCAACAGCCCGAACGGGTAATGAGATGGCGCCCGCCGATTCGGTCGCCCAGACCGGGATGACGTAAGGCCAGCCGCCATTGCAGATGCCGGTACAGCCAGGTCTCGGGCCGCCCGCGTTTCTGCCGGCGCAGGAAGCCGCCGCCCACGAAAAGGCCCAGCGCGATGGCGGCGACAAGGCAGGTGGGCACCATGGCGATGCTCAAGGTGAGCCAGGCCAGCAGCACGCCCGGCACGAAACCCGCGAGGGCGGACAGGCCCGCGCAAATCCACAATTCATCGGCGGTCAGCCCGCGCACCACCACCGGCTGCCGGTTCAGGCGATGCGGCAGGAAGGCGACAAGTCCGTCGCCTCTATCACCTCTATCGCGCGCGCCGTGTGCGTTGTTCACGGTTTCTCCTTCACAGCACGCCGGTGGCCTTGGTCAGCAGCCAGACGCCGATTACCAGGAGCGCCGCGCCGACCGCCACGCTCAGGCCGAACTGCCCCCAGGTGGCGCGGCCCGTATGGATTTCCGAATAGCGGGTATAGGCGTGGTAACAGACGCCGACGAACATCGAGGCGACCACCAGCAGGGCGACCAGCATCACGATGTCGTAACCGTAGTTCTGGAGCGTTTGCAGGATGCCGGAACCCTGGCCGCGTGACGGGTCTTCCATGGTCGGCAGGCCTGCCGGAAACGCGGAGAACGGCGCGGCGGCGAGCACCGGAACAAAGACACGCGCCACAAAGCGCGAAACAGGGCAAGAAGGAAGATTCATGATGGAAAACCTTTCGTGTCAGGACAGGAGAAAGAAACCCAGCGCCAGATAGATCGCCAGGAAACGGATGACAACGCCAAGGAACTGGCCTTCGGTGAGATGCTGTCCGGCCCAACCCGAGTAGGCGGTGTGCATAGCCCAGACGCCCCACAGCAGCAGCACCGAGAAAACAATACCGAGCACGACGGCGGACAGTTCGGCGGGCGCGAAGCCGGCATGGGCCTGGAAAGCGGCGGACTGAGCGGCGTTCATGGGGTCTTCATCCCGGAAGGCGCGGACTGTCGGTAATCGCCCCGCAGTTCGACCGGATCGCGCGGCTGGGCGCGCAAAGGAACCAGATAATCCTGAAGGCCCGCGCGGACACGTCCCACATCCTCGCGCAAGCGCTCGTAATCGAAGTGGTAACGGGTGGGGTCCTGGGGAGAGACCGTGGCCGCGTGTTCGGCCAGACGGTCAATCATGTCCAACTGGCGCACGATTGCGGCCAGCCGCTCATGCTCGGCGGTCTCGTCGGCAGCGAGGGCAAACGGCAGTCCCGAGGCGATGAGCAGCGGCACGGCGAGAAGAGGCCGGGCAAGTACGAAGCTTCGGGAAGGGAACATCGTGTCGTTCTCCGGAGAAACGGGAAACACGATGTTGCGGCAGGCGCGTGTTCAGCGCCGCAGAGAATGGGAAATTCCGCCTGACCGGATTGTCTGAGGCTGCGGATTCACGCCGACCTTGGTTTCAGGCGGCCCCATCGCTGCCATCGCCAGTTTCAACCTGGCGGCTGTCGTCATCTCGTATGGCGGCCTGATTCACCCTGTTTTCGACCTCCGCGCATACCTGCATCAATTGGTCAAAGGGCATCGCGTTTTTTATCATCACCGAGTCGGCAAGCATGGCCGCGTAATCTTCCGCAAGGGCTTGGCTTGCCCGTCCTTCCGGGACAATTCGTAGATGGCCCCGTGTTGTCGCCGCGTAGTCGATAACCATGCTGTCAGTATCTTTTTCGACGAAGAAAAGCGTTTTGTGTTGAGCGACCATTGCCGCGATCGCGTGATCGGAGGCAATCTCTGCAAAGAGCGGGCTGTGCGCGATAGCCGCCAAGTCATGCCAATGCCGGGCATAGCGTTCGCCACGAAGATGACCCTGTGCGCAATAGACGTGCGCTGCCATGGCTTTTTCCCAAAATGTCCGCGCCAAACTCATGACCCGCGGGGAAGCGGTCGGAAATGAGACCTCCGGTATGTGCCCGTCCATGTCGCATACGACAGACTGCCTCTGATGCGGCTCGCCTGTGGCGTGGCCACCGAATTCCAGCGTCACGACGGGTGCCACGTAGCCGGTGCCTTGTGTCAAAGCTGCGTAGCGGACAAGCAGCTTGTCGCTATCCTTGCCGCTGGACTCGATTTTGGCACCCAGCCTTTCGCGCGCCAATCCTGCTTCGATAACCGGTTGTACAGTTGCCTTGATCCAGTCTGGCAACCGATGCCGCACAGCCTGTGTCCATTTATTGGCCTGGCTCCGGCTGACGGGGAGTCCGCCGCTCTGTCCGATCAAATCCGGAATCAGCTTGCGAATGTCGTAAGTCAGGTCGATGTCTTCGGAGAAGCGATCGATGACTTTGTAGACTTTCGATAAAGATGTGCCGCCTTTGAACGTAAGATCGGCGGACAGAGACGACTCGAACAGGGCGCGCAGTATCCACACCACCCACACATCCTTTTCGAGCAGATGCGCGGGGCGTCCCGTTTGTTCGCGGGCGTACTCCAGCGCTTCGCGCTGGTCGTCCCGGTCGAGATCGAAGAAATATTCAGCCACGTGCCGCTTCACGACCGATCATTTGCGCCATCCAGGAGGGCAGCGTTGCGCGTCCAGAAACCAGGGTTTGCCATTCCTTTTCGGAAAGCGCATGGCGCAGTGAGGCGAGCGATTGACTTGCGTGTGCCGGTCCCATCCAGGCGAGCGCGCGCACTGCCGTACCCGCCTGCTCCGTTAAGGCCAGCATCCAGCGGGGGGCATGCTTGACCAGCACCTCCGAACGACCGAGCTTCAATTGCCGGGTGCGCCCGGAAGTCAGGTAAACCTCACGGGTCGGAACCTGTTGCGTCAAACCCAGGGTGTTGGCGGCACTGGCTCCGTGCGGTACGGCAATTTCGCCGTTCTGTTCGGACAATGCTTTGACGACTTTCTCTGGAGCTGGAGCGCGCGTGCCGAATCGACTGGATACCGGGGCGACGTAGATGCCCTGCGCCACACGCAGGAGCTGACCCGCTTTGCTCAGGCGCGAGAACGCCTGATCGACGGCAGCCCGACTTCCCAGATGCAGGAATTCTTTGGGCGACAGCGTACCCCCCTCGGGAAGAGTACGCGCATGCAACAGGATGGACTCGGGCAACGTGTTCATGGAATATCTCTATATGTCAGAAATTATATCTGAATTCTGACATTGTAGCCTGAAAAGAGAAAACTCCAGTGCCATCGGGCATTGCAGACTATTGCAGCCAGACAACAGGTGCCGCAACATCGCTATAAATACTTCTTGAACGTCGCCGCCGAGAGACACACCACTCCGCCCAGCACAACCGCGCCGGGCAGCAGGATGAATAACGGAGGCACGCTGACCGGCAAAGCCAGATAAGTCACCCAGGGCAGCACGGCCAGCGGCGCGAGGCTCGCTCGGGCGCGGTGATAAACAA
>BNUC01000033.1 GCA_025997075.1 Betaproteobacteria bacterium
GACAACAGCAACACGCGTCATCATTTGGGACGATTTACGCGCCGCACCAAGGTCGTCTCCCGAGAACAGCACATGGTTGATCTGACCTTGCGCATCTGGCATGCCGTCACGACAACTGAACTTTTTTCCACTCTCCAGAAAATTTCATTATCTATATATTAGACAACACTCTCCGATAGATAACGGTCAAACCCTGCTGAATGTCACGGGGAGCGCGAACATTGACAACAGCGTGGTGACACTCGCCCTCGACGGCAGCGCCACCAGCCTGAGCCTCCTCAGCGAGGGCGAAAGCATCAAGCTCATCGCAACCAGCACAGGCATCACCGGCGCCGTCAGCAATCCAGGCAACAAAGCCACACTCACGGCAGGCGTGGCTTTCACCGCTGATTTCAGCCTGTCCAATGACGGCAAAAACCTCATCGCCAGGCGGGATGTGACCTATGTTCCGCCGCCCCCGCCACCCCCACCCCCACCCCGCGACACCCCCACCGACCTCACCTGGACCGGCGCGGCCAACCGAAGCTGGGACATTCTGACCTCGGACAACTGGACCGCGGAACCCCAATTCATCGATGGCGACACCGTCACCTTCACCGATACCGGGGCCGGGCAGGTCAATATCATCAGCGGCGGCGTCAAGCCCGCCAAAGTGACTTTTACCAACACCGCGGGCCACGACTACACCGTCCGCGGCGTCATCGCCGACAACAGCACAGGCAGCACCCCGCTCAACAAAACCGGAACCGGCAGCCTCACCCTGAGCAACGCCAACAGCTACAGCGGCAACACCACCGTCAGCGCCGGCACGCTCATCCTCGGCGGCAGCCTCGCCAACAGCAACGTCAGCGTATCGAACGGCGCGGCCCTCACCCTGACAAACCGCCTCGGCAAAAACCTCAGCCTCGACCCCAACGCCACTTTCAACGTCTACCAGGGCGCGTCGATAGCCGGCCACCTCCACGGCTCCAACGCCCAACTCAACTTCTACTTCCCCTATGGCACGACCAAGGACGCGAGCCTGCTCAACGTCGACGGCGTCGCCTACATCATCAACAGCAGCGTCAATGTCGGCCTCCTCGGCAGCAGCACCCCGCTGAAGGCCGGCGACAGCCTCACGCTCATCAACGCAGCCACCCTCATCGGCGAGCCGCTCAACACCGTAGCTCACGGCACAGGGATGCAAGGCGTCAGCCTGCTGCATGACTTCGATTTGAACACCGAGGAAGGCAAGCGGCTGGTCGCCACGATTCCCGGCTTGACGCCCGAACCGGAACCCGAGCCTGAACCCGAACCCGAACCTCAACCCGAGCCCGAGCCGGAACCTCAACCCGGACCCGAGCCAGAACCCCAACCTGAGCCCGAGCCTGGCAAGCCCGGCATCCACCTCAATCCCCAAACCAAAGCCCTGGCCGAAGGCTATGCGGCCGCAAGCGCCTTCCTCACTCAAGGCGCGGACTTCCTCATCGACAAAGGACTGTCCGCCGCCCTGCAACAGACGCAATGCGCTTCGGCGGATAACTGCCGCCTCGGCTTCCTCGCCCTCGGCGGCGGCAAGCTGCGGCACAACACCGGCTCGCATGTCGACGTCAACGGCTACAACCTGATCGCCGGCCTCGCCGCAAACAAAGAAACCGACCCCGGCCAATTAACAGCCGGCCTCTTCATCGAACACGGCCAAGGCGACTACGACAGCTACAACAGCTTCGCCAACGCCGCCAGTGTTCACGGCAAGGGCGATACAAAATACACCGGCGGCGGCGTCCTGACGAAATTCACCTTCACCGAAACCCCCACCGGCCAACTCTACCTCGAAGCCACCGCAAGAGCCGGCAAAGTCACTACCGACTACCACAGCAACCTCTACGACGGCTTCGGCCGCGCCGCCACCTACAACGCAAAATCCGGCTACCTCGGCAGCCATCTGGGCGCAGGCTACCTCATCAAGCTCAACGAACAGAACAAACTGGACATTTACGGACAATACCTCTGGAGCCACCAAAACAGCGACAAGGTAAAACTCAGCACCGGAGAAACGGTCAAGTTCAAAGCCGTGGACTCCCAAAGAACGAGGCTGGGCGCAAGATGGAGCCATGAGCTGAACAAACAGACCCGCGCCTACGCCGGAGCCGCCTGGGAACACGAATACGACGGCAAGGTAAAAGCCAGCATCCACGGCTACAAACTCGACGCGCCCAAACTCAAAGGCGACAGCGGCATGCTGGAACTCGGCGTTACTCTCAACCCCACGACAAAAACCCAAGGCTGGACGCTGGATATAGGCGTGCAAGGCTATGCGGGCAAACGCGAAGGCATGTTGGGGAGTTTGAAGGCGAGGTATCGCTTCTGAGATCGGGGCGTAGGTTGGGAAAGCCGCGAAGCGGCGCATCCCGACGGTACTTATCTTCCGGCGCTGCGCGCCGCAAATGTACAACCGTCGGGTTGCGCTTCGCTTACCCAACCTACGCAAACCGACAGGATACGGCTTGGGGTGAGTGGAACTAACCCTGACATTGGGAGGCGTCATTGGCTGCTGCGTTGGGCATCACTTCGTTCAGCCCAACCTATGTGGCTGAGCACCTTCCCCCGTCATTCCCGCGAAGGCGGGAATCCAGAAACGTACTTTCTGGCGCAACGCGCCGCAAATAGTTGCAGCCCTTCGGGCTGGAGAAAACGAACTGGATAAAGCACTGGAAACACTCGGCATAACGAGGCGGGCTCGCGAAGCAGACCGTCGAGCTAGTGAGTGGCAGATGCTTTCGGTTTCCCGCCTTCGCGGGAATGACGGGGTAAAAATAGCTTGTCTGCGTGCCGCCTGCCTGCCGAATCTTCCGGCGCTACGCGCCGCTTATTCACGATTGTCGGGTTGCGCTTCGCTTACCCAAGCTACGCAAACCAACAGGATATAGCTTGGGGTGAGCGTTCAATCCGCCAAACTTCGAACCAAACCTCCCTCTCACAACATCCCGGCTCATCAAGGGCAAGGTGGAGGACTTCAGCCTGGATATGCTGCTGACGCTGGCCGCACGTGCTGGCTTGCACACGGAATTGTTGCTGTCCGCGTGACCAGGGTAATCGTATATGCGCGGAATCAGTCAGGATGCGCTTCGGCTTTTTCAACCCACACCCGTCCCCCCGTCATTTCGGCTTTCGCCGGAATGACGGGGGGGCTGTGTTATCATTCCATGCTTCAATTTCCCCCGGACGCCTGTTGTTTTGATCGTCGATCTTCATTCCCATTCCCGTGCCTCGGACGGGCTGTTGTCGCCGGCCGATGTGGTGGGACGGGCGGCGGACAATGGCGTCGAGATGCTGGCGCTCACTGATCACGACGAGACGAAGGGGCTGGCGCAGGCCAGAGCGGCGGCCGGGCAGGCGAACATACGTTTTATCGATGGGGTCGAGATTTCCATCGAGTGGGGCGGTCTGCAAACGCATATCGTCGGCCTTGATTTCGATGTGCGCGACGCGGCCTTGAATGCCGGTCTGGAATCGATCCGCGTTGGCCGGGTCGCCAGGGCGCAGCGCATGTCGGCGGCGCTGGAGAAATCCGGTATTCCGGGCTGCCTCGACGGCGCCCTGCGTTACGCGGAGAACCCGAACCTGATCGGCCGTTCGCACTTCGCCCGTTATCTGGTGGAGATTGGCGTCTGCCGGGATGTGCGCGGCGTTTTCGATTCCTTTATTGTTCCCGGCAAGCCGGGCTACGTGAGCCATCAGTGGGCGACCCTTGAGGAAGCCGTCGGCTGGATACTCGGCGCCGGCGGCGTGGCCGTGGTCGCGCATCCCGGGCGCTACAAGTTTTCGCGCCAGAAAATGCGCGATCTGCTCGACGAGTTCAAGGGCTTGGGCGGTCAGGCGATCGAAGTGATCTCCGGCAGCCATTCGCAGGAGCATTGCATCGAGTATTCGCGCCTGGCGCGGGAGTATGGATTTCTGGCTTCCTGCGGTTCGGATTTCCACGGGCCGGAAGAAAGTTATATCGATGTCGGCGGCAACGCGCCGCTGTCCGCCGATCTTGCGCCGGTGTGGACGGCTTTTCGCTGAAGAAGCGCCATGGCGGCACGCTATCTTTCCATCCACCCGGACGACCCCCAACCGCGTCTTCTGGCCCAGGCGGCGGAGATTGTGTGTGACGACGGCATCGTGGCTCTGCCGACCGATTCCTGTTATGCGCTCGGCTGTCGCCTGGGGGACAAGGAGGCGGTCGAGCGCATCCGCCACATTCGCGGCCTCGACAACCGCCATCATCTGACCCTGATGTGCCGTGATCTGTCCGAAATCGCCCAGTTCGCGCGCGTGGATAATGTTCAATACCGTCTGCTCAAGGCGGCCACGCCGGGCAGCTATGTGTTCATCCTCGAAGGCACGCGGGAATTGCCCCGGCGCGTGCTGCATCCCAAACGCAAGACGATCGGGCTGCGCGTCCCGGATCACAAGCTAGCGCTGGCCTTGCTCGCGGAACTGGGGGAGCCCTTGCTTATTTCGACGCTGATGCTGCCCGATGACGAATTGCCGCTGACCGAGGCCTGGGAAATTCAGGACCGGCTGGGTGATTTTGTCGAACTGATCATCGACGGCGGGTTTTGCGGCACGACGCCGACGACGGTGATTGACCTGACCGACATGCCTCCGGTGCTGGTGCGCGCCGGACGCGGGCCGCTCGAACCCTTCGGGCTGGAGCAGGGCTGAGACCGCGATGGATATTGGCGCCCTGATCCAGACGATTACGATATCGGCGTTGCCGATCATTTTCGCCATTACCCTGCATGAAGCGGCGCATGGTTACGCCGCGCTGCATTTCGGCGACAAGACGGCGTGGGCGATGGGGCGCATCAGTCTCAATCCGCTACGCCATATCGATCCCGTCGGTACGCTGCTGGTGCCGGGCGCGATTCTTGCTCTGAGCTATCTTGCCGTGGGGAATGCCATACTTTTCGGCTGGGCGAAGCCGGTGCCGGTGAATTTCGGCCGTCTGCGCAATCCCAAACGCGACATGTTGTGGGTTGCCGCCGCCGGCCCGGGAGTCAATCTCCTGATGGCGTTCGGCTGGGCGTTGCTGCTCAAGCTGGTCATGACTCTGCCGGATGGCATGTATACGCTGCCGCTCGTGAAGATGAGCGTGGTCGGGATCAATATCAACCTGGTGTTGATGGTGCTCAACCTGCTGCCGTTGCCGCCGCTCGACGGCGGGCGGATCGCCGTCAGCCTGCTGCCGTATCGCCTGGCCGTGCCGTTTTCCCGACTGGAGCGCTGGGGATTCCCGATATTACTGTTGCTGCTGTTTACCCATACCCTCGACTTGATCCTGTGGCCTGTCATTGACGTGTTCAGGCGCTTGATTCTCATCCTTTTTCAACTGGCCTAAATCATGTTTACAGAACGAGTCCTTTCCGGCATGCGCCCTACCGGCAGCCTGCACCTTGGTCATTATCACGGCGTGCTCAAAAACTGGGTCAGGCTCCAGAACGAGTATCCCTGCCTGTTTTTCGCCGCCGACTGGCATGCGCTGACCACACAATATGACGATCCGGGCGGCATCGAAAAAGCGACCGTGGAAATGGTGATCGACTGGCTGGCCGCCGGCGTAGACCCCGGGAAAGCCATCCTGTTCATCCAGTCGCAGGTGCTTGAACATGCCGAACTGCACCTGCTCTTTTCGATGTTGACGCCGCTCGGTTGGCTGGAGCGCGTGCCGACTTACAAGGATCAGCAGGAGAGGCTGGCCGGCAAGGATTTGACGACTTACGGCTTTCTCGGCTATCCGCTGCTGATGAGTGCGGATATCCTGATTTATCGCGCCGACAAGGTGCCGGTCGGCGAAGATCAGATTCCGCACGTCGAATTCACCCGCGAGCTGGCGCGCCGTTTCAACCACCTGTACGGGCGCGAGCCGGGGTTCGAGGAAAAGGCATTGGCCGCTGTCAAAAAACTGGGGAGCAGGAACGCCCGTTCGTTCGAGCAACTGCGCACGCGCTTTCAGCAGGACGGCGACGCCGGGGCCGTCGAACGCGCCCATGCCTTGCTCGGCGAGGCGCAAAGTCTGTCGCAGGCTGACCGCGAGCGCCTGACGGGCTACCTTGAAGGGACCGGTAAGACGATTCTGGTCGAGCCGGGTTATCTGCTGACCGAGGCATCGAAGATGCCGGGCCTCGACGGGCAGAAAATGTCCAAGTCGTACAACAACACCATCACGCTGCGCGAAGACGCCGCGTCGGTGACCCGGAAAGTCCAGCGTATGCCGACCGATCCTTCGCGCGTGCGCCGGACCGACCCCGGCGATCCGGATAAATGTCCGGTGTGGCAGTTGCACCAGGTCTATTCCGACGCCGAGTGCCGGGACTGGGCGCAAAAGGGTTGCCGCAGCGCCGGCATCGGCTGCCTCGAATGCAAGCAGCCGGTCATCGACGGCATCCTCAAGGAACAGGCGCCAATGCAGGAACGCGCGCAGACCTACCTCGACAATCCGGCGCTGGTGCGCGATATCCTCGACGACGGCCGGACCAAGGCCGCCGAACTGGCGCGCGAGACCATGCGCGACGTGCGCGCCGCGATGGGCCTGGGTTACCTGGGTTTCCGCTGAGAGTTAAAAGTAAAGATAGCGATGTCCGAGGATATGGCCTTGCCCGTTGATGAGGCTGTTGTTGAGGCCGCGCCGGAGCTTGCCCCTGTCGACCCGGCGGCGCGGATTTACGGGCAGCCGATGGTCCAGTTGCCGCTCGATCTGTACATTCCGCCGGACGCCATGGCGGTCATGCTCGACGCCTTCGAGGGGCCGCTCGATCTTTTGGCCTATCTTATCCGCAAGGCCAACATCGATATTCTTCATATCCCGATGGCGCCGCTCACCGAACAGTATCTGACTTACATCGAGGCCATGCGCTCGCAGAATCTTGAACTGGTGGCCGATTATCTGGTGATGGCGGCGATGCTCATCGAGATCAAGTCGCGCATGCTGCTGCCCCGGCCCAAGAGTGTCGAAGGCGAGGAGGAAGATCCGCGCGCCGAACTGGTGCGACGCCTGGTCGAATACGAGCAGATGAAGCTGGCGGCGAGGAGAATCGATGAACTGCCGCAGTCGGAACGAGACTTCGAATGGGTCGACGCCTGGGTCGAGAAGTCCTTGCAAAAACGCCTGCCGGAAGTTGCCCCGGAGGATTTGCGCGAGGCATGGAGCGCCATCTTGCGCCAGGCCAGGCTGCATACGCGTCACAGCATCAGTCGCGAAGAACTGTCGGTGCGCGAGCACATGGGTGTTATCCTGCGCAAGTTGCGCGAAGCAGCCGGCTTTATCGAATTCATCGATATGTTCGACGTGACGCTCGGCGCGCCGGTGGTGGTGGTGCATTTCCTGGCGATGCTGGAACTGGCGCGCGAGCATATGCTCGAAATGACGCAGTCGGAAGTTTTCGCCCCGATCTATGTGAGGTTGACGGATGGACAATTTGAGCACGGAACCGGGCACGGAGATGGAACCGACCCCGAATCCAAATCCGCCGGAGGAGACGAACCTGAATTCGCCGGTGGAAACGAACCTGAATCTGCCGGAGGAGCTGAACCCGAATCCGCCGGAGGAATCGATCCAGAATCCGGCGGCGGAGTCGAACCCGACTCTGCCAGAGGAGCCAACCCGGAATCTGCCGGAAGAGCCGATTCAGCGGACGGTGACGCCGGATAGCGCCGGTCAATTCAAAAGGGTGCTTGAAGCGGTGCTGTTCAGTGCGCAGCGGTCGCTGACCGTTAACGAGCTGAGAAAAGTCTTTGTCGAGGAGATCGATAATGACGTTCTGCGCGTCTTGCTCGAAGAGTTGCGCGCTGAATGGGCGGAGCGTTCGCTGGAACTTGTCCAGGTGGCGAGCGGCTGGCGCTTCCGCACGCGCGCCGAGTTCCTGCCTTACCTCGAACGGCTTAATCCGGAAAAGCCGCCCAAGTATTCGCGCGCCGTGCTCGAAACGCTGGCCATCATCGCCTACCGCCAGCCGGTGACGCGCGGCGACATCGAGGACATCCGCGGCGTGACGGTGGCCACGCAGGTGATCCGCACACTTGAGGAACGCGGCTGGGTCGACATCGTCGGGCATCGCGATACTCCCGGCCGTCCGGCCTTGCTGGCGACGACCAAAAAATTCCTCGACGATCTCGGCTTGCGTAGCGTAAGCGAATTGCCGCCGCTCGAAATGATCAATCAAACCGTGGAACTGGAACTGAACGATGCCCGGCAAACCGCGTAATACCTCGCGTAATACTCCTTTCCGTCCGGCAGCGCCGGATTCCAGGCGTTCGCGCGCGGGCAGAGTGGGAAAACCGCAGCGCGCCGAGGCGTCCGAGCCGGAAGATTCCGCCGCCGGGCGTCCGCCGCGTCAAAAGGCGGCTGACGCGTCGAAACGTTCCCGCCACAAGGAGGCGCCGGGTAAGCCCGAGCGCCTGCACAAGCTGCTGGCGCAAAGCGGGATCGGTTCGCGCCGCGAGATGGAGGAGGTGATCGCCGCCGGGGGCGTGACGATCAACGGCGAAACGGCGCGCACGGGTCAGTCGGCGATGCCTGGCGACCGCATCAAGGTCCATGGCCGGCTGGTCAATGTGAAATTCTCCAATCTCCTGCCGCGTGTGCTTATCTATCACAAGCCCGAGGGAGAAATCGTTTCGCGCGACGATCCGGAGCACCGGCCCAGCGTGTTCAACTCACTGCCGCGCTTGTCGGGTTCGCGCTGGGTGGCCGTTGGCCGCCTGGATTTCAACACCAGCGGTCTCATCTTGTTCACTACCTCGGGCGAATTGGCCAACCGGCTGATGCATCCGCGCTACGAACTGGAGCGCGAATATGCCGTGCGCGTGCTCGGTGAGTTGCCTCCAGAAATGCAACAGCGTCTGCTCGAAGGTGTTGAACTGGACGATGGGCCGGCGCGTTTTTCCTCGCTCGCGGACGCCGGCGGCGAGGGCGCCAACCACTGGTACCGGGTCTCCTTGTCCGAAGGCCGCAATCGCGAAGTCCGGCGCATGTTCGAGGCGGTGGGCGTTACGGTCAGCCGTCTGATGCGTGTTCGCTACGGCCCGTTCAGCTTGCCGTCCAACCTGCGGCGCGGGCAGTCGCGGGAACTCGAAGAGAAGGAAATCCGGCAGTTGATGGCTGACTTCGGCATGGAAGTCAGCTTTCAACGCAAGGAACACAAAGATCGCAGGGAAACACGGAAATAGGATTCAAACGCAGGGTGATTACAGCAAGAAATTAGCGACAGGCTTTCAGGCCTGCTGACTGGTGACAAGAAAATGAGGGAACAACCGGAACAGGAAAGAAAAATCAACCGCTCGGTGGGCAGGCGGCTGACGGCTTTAATCGTTTTTATGATTGTAGCGTTAAGCGTCACCATGATGATAATCGGGTATATCCGATTCAAGAAATCGACAGAAGAGTATTATTTCAGAATGGGAGAGACGGTCGCGAGTATTATGGCGCGGACCCTCGATGTCGATTCCATAGACAGATACTTTGAAACTCGCGTCACGGATGAAGAGTACGATAAAACCATGAAGCGGCTTCAGCAAGCGAAAGATAAATGCAAGGCTAAAGTATTGTATGTGTTTCTGGTGAAAGACGAGGGCGTTCATTATATATACGATACCGAAACCCTGGATGCGCAGAGTGAATTGTGGAGTTTCGATCCGTTCTTGCAGATTGACCCGAAGACGGGTAAAGCCGACCGTCTTTATCCCGAAGCCGTGGAAAAACAACTGCGCGAAGGCGGAAAAGTTATCCCTTTCATTGAAATGACAAGATACGGCTGGTCGATAAGCGTAAACGAACCGCTCTATGGCAGCGATGGGCGTATTAAAGGATATGTAGGAATCGACTTCGACGTGAACAATGTGATTGCCGAGAATATGGCCTATCTCTGGCAGTCTGCGGCCATCATATTCATAATCACCGCGATTTTTTCGGCAATTTATCTTTATATTATTCGGAAAGCCATCGTCCGCCCGATCAATATTATGGCAAAAGCGACGGACAATTTCCTTGTCAACAGCCTGGAAAGCAGTGAGGGGGGAATCCCGATAGAGTCCATCGATATTTTTATTTTATCCATGGAAATAAATACACGGGATGAAATGCAAAGCCTTGCCGAATCCTTGAAATCCATGGTTCTGAAGATTCACGAGTACATTGTCAACCTGAACCTTGCCACCATTAAATCGGAGACGGATGTGCTGACAACGCTTTTCAACAGAGGTGCTTTCGAGCAAAGGGTGAGCGCCATCCAGCGCCTTCGGCCGGAGAAGGATCAGACGAATGCTTTTATGATGATCGATGTGGATTATTTCAAAGCGGTCAATGATAATTATGGCCATGCCGCAGGGGATAGGGTTCTGTCGGAATGCGCAAAGGCTTTGCGAAGGGTGACGCGCGAGTCCGATGTTGTCGGTCGTTTGGGGGGTGATGAATTTGCGGTTTTTTGCAAAAGCATCGGTTCTGTCGCCATGGCGGAAGAGAAGGCGCGGCAGATTCGCCGGGAATGGCTGAAGATTATTCCTCCGGGCGCGGAGAAGGGCGTCACCGCAAGTATCGGAATATCTTTCGCTCCGCAAGACGGGCAGAAATACCAGGAATTATTCGCCAAAGCGGATAAAGCTCTCTACAAGGCCAAAGAAGCCGGACGGGATGGCTTTGCTATTTCAGATTCGCTACAAAAAATAAGCGATTAAAAGAGAGGGAGGTTTTGCTATGTCAAAAGAAGTCATTGATCTCAGATCGGCGCTCGAATTACTCGAAAGTCTTCCCGGACAGATGGCGCATACGGATGTGGAAGTCGATCCGGCGGCCGAACTCGCGGGCGTGTACCGCCACGTCGGCGCGGGCGGCACGGTAGCGCGGCCCACGCGGAAGGGTCCCGCAATGAGCTTCAGCAATATCAAGGGACATCCCGGCGCCAGGGTCGTCATCGGTCTGCTCGCGAGCCGGGAGCGCGTCGGTCATCTTTTGAACCACGACCCCAAGAGGCTCGGATTTTTGCTGCGCGACGCCGTGAAGAACGCCATCGCTCCCATCGTCGTCGGCAAGGAAAAGGCCCAATGTCAGGAGGTCGTGCATCTTGCCACGGACGAGGGCTTTGACATCCGCAAGCTGATTCCCGCGCCCACGAACACCCCCGAAGACGCGGGTCCCTACATCACGCTTGGCATGTGCTATGCGTCCGATGTCGAGACGGGCGAGTCAGACGTGACCATACACCGGCTATGCCTTCAGGGTAAGGACGAAATTTCGATGTTCTTTACTCCCGGCGCGCGCCATCTCGGCGCATTCCGTGAAAAAGCCGAAGCGCTCGGCAAGCCGCTGCCGATTTCCATCAGCATCGGTGTTGACCCGGCGATCGAGATTGCCTCCTGCTTCGAGCCGCCGACGACCCCGCTTGGCTTTAACGAACTCTCCATCGCGGGCGCGATTCGCGGCAAGGCCGTCGAGCTGGTTCCCTGCCTGACGATAGCCGAGAAGTGCATCGCCAACGCGGAGTACGTCGTGGAAGGCGAGCTGATCGTCGGCAGGCGCGTGCGCGAGGATCAGAACACCAATACCGGCAAGGCCATGCCCGAATTCCCCGGTTATACGGGGCCTGCGTGTCAGGAACTGCCTGTCATAAAAGTCAAGGCCGTCACGCACCGGAAGTCGCCCATCATGCAGACCTGTATCGGGCCTTCCGAGGAGCACGTCAGCATGGCGGGCATTCCGACCGAAGCCTCGATACTTGACATGGTCGAAAGGGCCATGCCCGGACGCGTGCAGAACGTCTACGCCCACTCCTCGGGCGGAGGCAAATTCATCGCTGTCATCCAGTTCAAAAAAAGCGTTCCAAGCGACGAGGGGCGTCAGCGTCAGGCGGCGCTCCTTGCCTTCTCCGCCTTCCCCGAGTTGAAGCAGGTCATCCTCGTCGATGAAGACGTCGACCTCTTCGACACCAACGACGTGCTGTGGGCCATGACCACGCGGATGCAGGCGGATGTCGATATCATCACCATCCCCGGCGTGCGCTGCCATCCGCTCGACCCCTCGAACGACCCGGCATGCAGTTGGACTATCCGCGACCACGGCATCGCCTGCAAGACGATCTACGATGCGACCGTGCCCTATGCCGAAAAACATAACTTTCAACGCGCCAGATTCCTCGAAGTCGACGTGAAGAAATTCCTGCCCGACTTTGAATAGAGAAAGGACAAAAAATCATGCGTTTGATACTTGGCATCTCCGGAGCGAGCGGAGTCATCATGGGCTACCACATGCTGAAGGCGCTGAAACATGCGCCGGACATGGAGGTGCACCTGGTGATAACCGAGGGCGCCGCGCTGAACTTCGAGCTTGAGACGGAAATGAAGACAGAGCAGCTTGCCGCCCTCGCCGATGTAGTGCACAGCAACAGAAATCTGGCGGCGAACATTTCAAGCGGCTCGTTTCACACCGATGGCATGATCGTCATTCCCGCGAGCATGAAGACCGTCGCGGGGATCGCCTCGGGCTACGCCGAAAACCTGCTCCTGCGGGCTGTGGATGTCTGCCTGAAGGAAAGCCGCCGGGTCGTCCTCGTGCCGCGCGAGATGCCGCTGAACCGCATCCATCTGCGCAACATCAAGGAGTGCGCCGACTGCGGCTGCACCATCGTCCCGCCCATGCTGACGTTCTACAACGGCTCGGATTCGCTCGAAAAACAGATAAACCACATCGTCGGCAAGATACTGATGCAGTTCGGAATAGACTTCAAGGATTTCGCCCCCTGGAAGGGTGAAAACATCGATGACTGGAAAGAAATGTTCTCGGGCCGCTTGGACTTTGGAAGACATAATTAAACTTACGACAGGAGAGTTTTTTTATCCTAAAAAAACCTAAAAAACTCAGTTCAACCATGGCGAACACGGGCAGGCATGGCGAAAAATCCTGAGTTTTGGCCTATCGTAACCGTCGATATCGTTGCCCATTAATGTAGAATTCCTGCCTTAGACATCATTCCTTCTTCCAGGTACACATCAAATGACAACCTTGCCAAATCAAGATCTGTTACGTGATTTTTTTAGATCACTGCCTGAAAGCGCCCAAGGCGGAGTTGATAACGGAAACATGTATGTCAATCGGGCGCAGGGCGATGGTTATGATCCAGTATCCGAACTGAAACAATACATCCAGTGGGAAGAACCGGATATAAGCGGCTGCTATCTGTTCAGTGGTCTGCGCGGTTCAGGCAAAACAACGGAACTGAACAGGCTGAAGGCCGAATTACAGAAAGACGGTATTGCTGCTTTTTATTGCGACGCCAGCATCTATCTGAACCTCAACAACCCTCAACTAGGTCTGGCGGAACTCTTGATGGCTGCGCTCGCCGGTTTGGCCGATGCCGTGCGTAAAGAGTATCAAAAAGATCCTTTTTCAAGCTCCATCTGGGAAAGGATCAAGAACTTGCTCGATTCAAATGTCAATACTGAAACAAAGCTCAAAGTTGGCATTCCCGGTATCGCTGAGGTTGAAGCTACGCTGCAAGACAACCCGGATTTCCGCGAAAAACTGATTTCTTTTGCACAGCAATCATCGACTTTTTACGATGAAGCCGCAAAATTCGCCAGAGACATCGCTGCCTTCATTCGACAAAAAACGGAGAAAGAAGACCAAAAAATTGTATTGATTATCGACTCGCTGGAACGTATTTCCGCGCCTTCCGGCGATGAAAACAAGTTATTCGACAGCCTGAAGGAAATCTTTTTCAATGAACCTGCTCGCTTACGACTCCCGTCACTGTCGGTAGTTTATTCCGTGCCACCCTACTTGCATGCTGTATTGCCGGGTGTCAAAAATGAATTTCACCGCGTTTCGCTGCCAAATTTCAACGTCGTCGACAGTCAAGACCATAAAAATCCAGAAGGAACCAGGAAAATGGCGGAAATTGTCAGTCACCGTTTTCCGGGATGGCGGGAAATCATCACAGAACCCGCGCTGGAAGACCTGGCCTGGAAACTGGGGGGTAATGTACGGCTTTTTTTTAGTGTGCTACGTACTGTCGCCATCAAAGCCCAGCTTGGTAAACATCCGCTACCTATTGACACTGGAAGCAATTTTATTGCCCATGCACTCAATGAATCTGCCCGTCCTTTACTCTGGTTAACCAGCCCCGATCTTGAATTGTTAAAGCGTTTCATGAAAAACGGCAAAAATCCAGCCGAGAACATTAAGAATCTGGCGACCGATCTGCCGCCGGTCATTCGCTTGTTTGACCATTCTCTGGTGCTCGACTACTACCAAGATGGTGATGTCTGGTATGGTGTGCCGCCACTTGTTCGAGACTATGTTAAAGATTGAGGACAAGCCGCAAGACTTTGAAGCTATCTGGGCAAAAATAAAACTCCTGCTGGAATGGCAGCAAGGTTTTGGTTTCTATCTGGTCTTCAGTGATGATAAGCGCATGTCCAGGCATTTGCGCCAGCGTATTGAAGATGCCACCAGACTGCGTACCCATCTGCTGCAGTGGATCTGCCCCCAGGATGCGGAGCAGGCGGTTAATGATGTTCTCAGAGCAGCCTTTCCACAGAAAAACGATGAGCGCCGTTACCATGACTGGCACGCGCCACTGTGGGTAGAATTGACTACAGCCCCTAATCAACTGGAATGGAAACGGGTACGCCAGAAAACCCTGGCTACTCTCAACCGGCTACGTAGCGCGCTGGAGCAGAATTGTCTGCGTCCCTTTTTTCTGCAATTGCCGGAAGCGATGTTGCCTGAAATTGTCACCTGGGCGCCGGACTTATGGAGTGTTCGAAAATATGTTGCAATTCTTCCATCTGAAGAATCCTTGCCTGCATTAGATGGTAAGAGTCAGGAAATTTTTAGACAGGAAGCCATTCGGTTCCTCCAGAACAGTGAAAATGAAGTTGCTGTCGGGCAATTTGACCAAGCGTTGGAATCCGGCCGTAAAAGCGTACAACGTTTCAGGCGCCTCCGCGCCAGCCTGGGCGATACCCCACAAGCCCTGCGCGACCTGTCCGTGAGTCTGACCAAGCTCGGCGATGCCAAACGCGAGGCAGGCCATTTGGACGCGGCACTGGAAAACTACCGCGAGAGCTTCAAACTCAGCGAACAACTGCGCGCCAGCCTGGGCGATACCCCACAAGCCCTGCGCGACCTGTCCGTGAGTCTGACCAAGCTCGGCGATGCCAAACGCGAGGCAGGCCATTTGGACGCGGCACTGGAAAACTACCGCGAGAGCTTCAAACTCAGCGAACAACTGCGCGCCAGCCTGGGCGATACCCCACAAGCCCTGCGCGACCTGTCCGTGAGTCTGAACAATCTCGGTGATGCCGAACGCGAGGCCGGTCATTTGGACGCGGCACTGGAAAACTACCGCGAGAGCCTCAAACTCAGCGAACAACTGCGCGCCAGCCTGGGCGATACCCCACAAGCCCTGCGCGACCTGTCCGTGAGTCTGAACAATCTCGGTGATGCCGAACGCGAGGCCGGTCATTTGGACGCGGCACTGGAAAACTACCGCGAGAGCCTCAAACTCAGCGAACAACTGCGCGCCAGCCTGGGCGATACCCCGCAAGCCCTGCGCGACCTGTCCGTGAGCCAGGAGAGACTCGGCGATGCCGAACGCGAGGCCGGTCATTTGGACGCGGCACTGGAAAACTACCGCGAGAGCTTCAAACTCAGCGAACAACTGCGCGCCAGCCTGGGCGATACCCCGCAAGCCCTGCGCGACCTGTCCGTGAATCTGACCAAGCTTGGTGATGCCGAACGCGAGGCCGGTCATTTGGACGCAGCACTGGAAAACTACCGCGAGAGCCTCAAACTCAGCGAACAACTGCGCGCCAGCCTGGGCGATACCCCACAAGCCCTGCGCGACCTGTCCGTGAATCTGACCAAGCTTGGTGATGCCGAACGCGAGGCCGGTCATTTGGACGCGGCACTGGAAAACTACCGCGAGAGCCTCAAACTCAGCGAACAACTGCACGCCAGCCTGGGCGATACCCCGCAAGCCCTGCGCGACCTGTCCGTGAGCCAGGAGAGACTCGGCGATGCCGAACGTGAGGCCGGTCATTGGGACGTGGCACTGGAAAACTACCGCGAGAGCCACAACCTCAGCGAACAATTGCGCGCCAGTCTGGGCGATACCCCACAAGCCCTGCGCGACCTGTTTGTGAGTCTGACCAAGCTCGGCAATACCGAACGCGAGGCCGGTCATTTAGACGCGGCACTGGAAAACTACCGCGAGAGCCACAAACTCAGCGAACAACTGCGCGCCAGCCTGGGTGATACCCCACAAGCCCTGCGCGACCTGTCCGTGAGTCTGAACAATCTCGGCGATGCCGAACGCGAGGCCGGTCATTTGGACGCGGCACTGGAAAACTACCGCGAGAGCCACAACCTCAGCGAACAACTGCGCGCCAGCCTGGGTGATACCCCACAAGCCCTGCGCGACCTCTCCGTGAGTCTGGGCAATGTTCTCAAACTGGAAACGAGTCTCGGCCAACAGCATCGCCCTGAGCATGAAGCCGAATTACAGGACGTGCAGAATAAGCTTGTTACTCTCACCCAAAATACCGTGGAGAAAGGATAGCCATCCTGAACTCGCGTCAGGAAGCAGGCTCTCTTCGTGAGGATTTCTCCTTCGGCGCGGTTTTTCCCTCCGGGAACAGCGTGTCCAGTTTCGCCAGCACGGTGTTCATCTGTTTCAAATCCTGCCAGATGCTGTGATCCATGCGCATCTTGAGGTAGTTGGCGCGGGCGAGCGGCAGCAGCGCTTCGTTGTAGAGCGTTTTCATTTCTTTCAGACTGTCGCTGAACGGCTGCGTGTCGGGCGCGGCGACGGTGATATTGGGCTGGATTTCGCGCAGGGTCTTGGCGAGCAGGGACAAGCCTTTTCTCAGGGTTTGCGGGGTCTCCGATTGCTTGCGCAGTTCGTCGACGGCACGCGAGATGTCGAGCAGGGTGTTGGCGATGCGCTGGCTGCCGTCGGCATCGTCGCCGCCGAGTTTTTTGCGGCGGACGTACTCGTCGCGGATTGCCTGCCAGCGCGCTTTTTCTTCGGCGCTGAGGCTGCCCAGCAGTT
Source organism: Betaproteobacteria bacterium (assembly GCA_025997075.1). Lineage (GTDB taxonomy): Bacteria > Pseudomonadota > Gammaproteobacteria > Burkholderiales > Rhodocyclaceae > Propionivibrio. Next base: position 17,073 of record BNUC01000033.1, read on the forward strand.
CGGCGAGTTTCAGCAGGTTTTCTTCCGCGCCGGTGGTGAGCGTCTGGGCTTCGCCGCGATAGTGGTCGCGCAGCAGGGCGTCGAGTTCGCCGTCGTCCATCAGCGGGGTGATGCGGGCGGCGAGTTTGGACATGTTGCGGTAGCTGCCCTGCAGCTTGAAGGGCGGCTCGGTGCGATAGGCATCCTGCTGCGCTGCCGATTCGATGTAGCTCAAATTAACCTTCAGGAGCAGGTCGCGGGCGTGGAATAGCCGTTGGAGGAGGGCGACGAGTTCGTTCAGTTCCGCCGTGCTGTAACCGTGCGCGAAGTCGCTGGTGGCAATGGTTTCGCCTTCGGCCATGCGCACGAGCAGGTGCACATCTTTCGGGTCGCGTGAAGACAGCGGCAGCAGCGCGGGGTTGGCTGTGAGGCTGTTTTCGATGTAGGAGAGCGCAAAGAGGGCTTCGCGTCCGGAGAGCACATCGCCCAGGTTGTAGATGTCGGCGCGGTTGGCGAGCATGTCGGGGATTTTGAAGACATCGCCGGATTCGGTGTAGGGGTTGCCCGCCATGACGATGGCGAAACGCTTGCCGCGCAGGTCGCAGGTTTGCGGCTCGCCCGCGTTTCCCACCATTCGTACCGCCTCGATGCGGCGGGTGCCGTCCGCCAGCGCGATGAATTTTTGCAGGAATTCGGGGTTGGTGTGCTGAATGTCATCCAGATAGAGCATGACGTTGTTGCCCATCAGCAAACCGAGATTGAGCTTTTCGAGTTCCTGCCGCGCGGCGCTGTTTCTGGCGGCGGCGGGGTCGAGCGAGGTGACTTCGTGCCCCAGCGCGGGGCAGTTGATGCGCACGAAAATCATGCCGAGGCGGTCGGCGATGTATTCCATCAGCGTGGTTTTGCCGTAGCCGGGCGGGGAAATGAGCAGCAGCATGCCCATGCGGTCGCTGCGGCTGGCGTCGCCGGTGGCGCCAATCTGCTTGGCGAGGTTGTCGCCGACGATGGGCAGATACACTTCATCAATCAGGCGGTTACGCACGAAGGAGGAAAGCGGCCTGGCCTGGAACTGGTCGAGATGGAGCCGCCGTTTTTCGGCCTCAATCACGTCGTGGCGCAGGGTTTGCATCTTGTTGAAACCGACGACGACTTCGGAATGATGCAGGTAGCGCCGCCAGAAGTCGTGCAGGTTCAGAACGATTTCGCCGTCCACGATGCGCGGGTGCTCGCCGAGCATGTTTTTCAGGGTGGTGTCGAGATCGGCGTTGACGCGGGTGCGCGGGGCGTCGATGGCAAAGCGGGTGGCGGCGCCTTCCGCCCAGATTATCAGTTGCGGATCGCGACGGGCGGCAGCCAGCGCCCAGTCGCGGGCGAATCGCCAGCGCTCCGCGGGAGGGGCGGCCACGAGGTCGCGCTGCCAGTCGGCCCAGAGACCGTTGGCTTCCAGTTGGTGTTGCAGGTCGGTGGCGAGATCGTCGGCGATGCTGGAGATGAGCCAGTTTTCACCTCCTCGCGCAACGGCAAGCTGGCGGATGAGGTAGCGGGCCGCCTGATGCGCCAGTCCCTCTTTGGCGGCGTCGAAATCGAAAGCGGGCGCGAAATCCAGGATTTCCGCCGCCAGCGTTTTTTCCAGGCGCTTCAAGCCTTGCCGCGTGCTGAACCGGGCGCGGATGTTCATGACGGAAAGCGCTTGCCGCAGCAAGGTGTTACGGTCTTCGTCCCGGCAGCCGAAATGCCAGTAAAGCTGGGCGAGCGCGCGGGCGTCCGGCCCGTAGGAGAGCAGTCCGGCAGCGGCCTGCATGTTGGTGATGGCGGCGAGAATGCGGGCGGCATCGGTGTCGTGCACGCCCTTCTGGTAACCTTCCTGATAACGGCTGGCTGACCAGGCGCGGATTTTCCCGAGCAGCGGCTCGATGCCCTGGCTTGTGTCGGCGCATAAGGTCTGCAAGCCTGGCCAGTCGAGTTCAAGTTCGCCGGTTTCGCCCGCAATCACGGCTTCAAGCAGGGTGCCGGCGAGGTATTCGGCGCGGTAGAAATCGGGCGTTTCGGAGACCAGCGTTTGCTCCCAATAGGCGCGGCAGGCATCCAGCCTGGCGCTGTATTCCGGGGAAAGCGGGGCGTAATAGTCGGTGCCGCTCAAATGGAATTGCAACACGCCTTCGCGCGGCACCAGCGACAAATCCAGCGGCTGGCGGCTGACGGTGAAGGCGTGGCGACCGAAACGCAAGGTGTTGCCGCTATCGGAGACGAGTTCGCTCTGGTCTCTGACCGAACGAATCGCCTGGTCGCGCGCGGTTTTGAGTCGGGTATCGAGGTCGTCCGCCCGCACGCCGTCGCCCAGACCGCGCAGGTCGGCTATCTGCTGGCGCAGTTTGGCAATCAGCGGGTCGGAAGCGAAATAGCTGTGCAGTTGCGCGAGCTCGGAAAATTGCGTGATGCGGCGCGGGATGCCGTTCAGGATGCGCGCGGCGGCGTCGACGATGGCGCGAGCGCGGCGGCTACGGGCATCGAGTAGGGTTTGCCGTTTGGCGAGCAGCGATTCATAGACCGCTTCGCGCTTGCCGGCAATGTCCGCCAGAAAATCTTCCTGCTCGGCAAAACGACCTTCCAGTTCTTCCAGTTGGGCGAGGAGCCGGGTCAGGGCGTCATCGCATTTTTCCGGCGTGTCAGCGAGTTCGATGGCGTTTTCCAGCGACTGCCCGAAGAGTTTGAACTGCGCGCCGAATTCGGCGGCGGATTCGGTGACGGAAAGGCTGCGGCGGCGGTTGCGGGCTTCGGCGCGCAGACGGTTGATTTCGGCGTAAACGGAGGAAACCGCATCGAGGATGCTGGTACGCGTCACGGCGTCGCCGCCGGGGAGATTGCCGATTTGTCCGGTCAGCAAATCCAGACCGGCGGCGGAAGCGTCGAGTTCCTCAAGCAGCCTGGCGATGTCTGTGCTGGTCGTCGTTTTGGTGAGCGATGTTGCGACTTTGGCGAGTTCCTGCCGGGTACCGTCGAAGGCTTTTTCCTGCGACAAAAACGCCAGCGCTTTTTCGCCGACGCGGGTGCTTTCGAGGGCCAGCGCGGCATCGAGCGCGTTAATGCGCCCGGTATCGGCGTAGCGCAATTCCAGCAGTAATTGAAATTGCCCGCGTCTTTCGCGCAGGCGGTCGAGCGCGCGCACAAAATCTTCCGGCTTCTGCCAGATCGTTCCGGCGATATCGGAAAGTAATTCTTGCTGGCGGCTTTCGGCTTCGTCGATGGCGCGGCGCGTGTCGCGGCGGATGCTTTCAACTTTTTCAAACTCGTCGAGCGTGTTTTTTGCCGCTTCGATAATGCCGCGCAGGTCGGCATCCAGCCCGCCTGCTTCTTCGGCATCCAGCCAGAAAAAAGTGTCCAGCGCGCGACTGCATTGGCGCAGGATTTCTTCATAAGCGGCGCGGGTCGGCGTCTGCTCGCGCACGGCGCGGGCGATGGCGGTGAGTTCCGCTATGCCGCGCACCAGTTCCGGATTGCCGATGCGTCCCCAGAAACCATGCGCGGCGCTGGCGCGCGTCATGTGCTCTTCACTGGAGAACGGCGTCTGCCAAAGCTGCATCAGGTGCGTGCGGGTCGGATCCGGGTTGTCCGCCGTGAAGACGAATAAACGCCCGTCATCGAAACGCGCATAACCGTGGCAGAGAATGGGTGTCGACAGGCTCTTTTCGATGAGATTGTAGGAAAAGAGCGCGTAATATCCGCTTTCCGGCTGATAAAAGATATACAGCACATCCTCGCCATTCGGCGAGCGCAGCATGCGCTTGAAGCGCAGCGAAGTAGTCAGTGATTCGGGCAAATCGAAGGCTTTGAATTCGCCCGATTGCAGGTAATAACCGCCGGGGAAAATCAGCCCGTGATCCTCCGGCAACTGCACGCAGGACTGCCCGATGGCATCAATCCGGGTCACGGTATTGGTGCGGGCATTGAAGACCAGATAACGGTCGGGCTTTTCCCGATAAGGCCGCACTTTCAGCAGGATGAGCGAACCGAGACGCGCATAAGCAATGGCTGCATCGGTCAGCGACTGGTTTTTGTCCTCGACCGGTTCGGCATAAATGCCCAGCCCCGTTTCGGTATTGTTCTCGACTTTGACGGTCAAATCCCCGCCCACGGTATCGACAAACACGGTATCGAGAATATTGACGTGTGAATAACGCCCGCCCACGTGCTGCTCGCGCGCGGTAGTCGTCCACTCGAAATCATGCGTCGGCGGCAGGACGATGTCGCGTTCGCCGCGATTGTCGATGTATTTCAGGCTGCCGTCATTTTCCAGCGACCAGCGGAAAACCCGCAAGTCCGTTATTTTTTCGCCAATCTGGAAAGAGGCAAAAAGTTTGTGCTGGCGCACAAGCAGTTGCGTAATGCCGGCTTGCTTGTAATAGGTATAAAGCTCGCGGAAATCGGCAACAAAACGGGCATCTTCCAGAAAAGTTCCGGTCAGCGGCACCGGCTCCAGTTCATCGACATTTTCCTCGCCATCCCGGAAGCGGTAGAGTGAAAATACGTCGCTTACCGCCGTTTCCGTGCGCAGACCGATGAACACGTTATAGCCGAAAAGCAGCAAATCCCCGATGCGGGTCAGGTCGCGGGCGACGCAGTTGTTCTCGGTACGCGCGCGGGTACGCAGGATGAGCGATTGCGCCGCCCGCCCGAACTCGGAAAGCCGTGCTTCGTTTAATGCTTTCGTCCTTTGTTGCAGCTTGAGCCCTTGGTCAGCGAGGCGCTTTTTCAGGAGCTCATAACTGCCGCTGTCGGCGACGATGGATTCGGTGGCGTCGGGAGCGTTCGGGATTTGGGCGGGTTCGGACATGTAGGGTTTTTCCGGGCAATGGTATTAGCGGTTTTCGGCGAGATAAAGCAGGATGTCTTTGCGCTTGGGATGCGCGTCCAGCCAGTTCTTGATGCGCCGGATTTCGGTCAGGGTTTCAGCATCGAAACGCTTTTCCAGTAACGCGTCACGGAATGAGAGTGTTTTGCGTTCCTTGATGAGGCGCTGCCAGCGTTCGCTCAGGATGGTGTCGAGATGCAGCGCCAGACCGCTTTTTTCCAATTCTGCCCATTCGCCATTGTCCAGCCAGACCAGTTGGCAGCCAGGGCAGTAATCCAGCCAGAAACTTTCCGCGCTGCCGGTACGATAACGCCCCATGATGTGCTGGCACGAAGGACAGAAGTGGGCTTTCGAATGCTCTTCCTGTCCGGGCAAAGCGGCGGGTTCCGTGGCAGGAATTTCCGGAAAATGACGGTCACGCCACTGCCGGTAATCGTCCATCGCCAACAGCGCGGCAGCGCAGGACGGGCAGCGTTTGGCGAGCAAGCCTTGTGTTAATTCACAGCGGTCAAAGCTTGTTTTGGGCGTGCAGGAGCAGAAGAGTTTTTTCATGTTTTTCCTTTCTGTTTGTTGAGCCATCTCATGCTTCATCTTTTTAACGCACCAGTTGTATCGGGCCAGAATACTGCGCCACGGTTGCATCCGCCGTGAGCAGCGTAATCCCCTCCGCCATCGCCTGCGCGATGAGCAGGCGGTCAAACGGGTCTTTGTGGATGGGCGGCAGGTTGTCAATGTCTACGACGTGCTGGCTTAAAATGGGCAACTCGTGGTAGCCGTTGTCGAGTAGACCACGGCGTAATACCCGGGCATCCATGCGGAAATTTGGATAATTGCGCCCGTTCTTGATGGCGATTTCCCACAGGCTGGCGACACTGAAAAAAAGTTCGTGATTTGCGAACATCAGCCCGCGTGCACCGGAAGGCAGGCGGTCAGTGCTCTCGGATGCCCATATCAGCAAATGTGTGTCCAGCAGATATTTCATTTTTCGATTCCGAACAGCTCAAGAATCTCGTCAGCGCACATTGTGTCAAAATCATCCGGCACTTTGAACTGACCGCTTTTGAATTGTTCGGACAAAAATCCGACCCGCCTTTTTTGCGCGGGTTCCGGCGCGTCCAGCGCCATGACCTTGACCATCGGCTTGCCTGCCTTGGCGATGACGAAGGATTCACCCAAAGCGGCCTGTTCGACCAGCCTTGAGAGATGGGTTTTGGCTTCGTGAATGTTGTAGGTTTGCATGATGTTCCCGGTTTAACTTAGTTCAGTGAACTTGGTTTCTTGAACCCTTCCAGCAAGGTTTGCAGCGCAGCCTTTTGACTGTCGTTGCCCTCTTTCATCACCTTGCTTAGCAGCGCGGAGACGGTGAGGTTTTGCACGCTGCCGGAAGCGTCGCCGAGGGAGCCGAGGATGCCGCGGAAGTCTTCCACCATGTCGCGTTCGCCGCTCAGGTGGTCGCGCAGACCGACCTTCAGGGTGTTGCTCTTGCTGATGGCGCCGTCGATGCCCTTGCCGACGGCGAGCGCATTCACAAAGCGTTCGAAGTAATCGCCTTCGCCGCCCACGATGTCGATGTTCGCCTTGGAGAGCGCGGTGCCCAAAACTTCGGCCTGTTCGCGGGCGATGCCGGTTTGGGCGTCGATGGCTTTCAGGGTTTCGGTGTGGGCGCGCTCAAGCTTCATGCGGAATTCTTCGTGGGCGCGGGTTTCTTCACTCATGGCTTTCATGGCGTCGAATTTTTCTTTCAGTCCCTTGGCTTCGGCGGCGAAGCGGATTCCGATGACGCCCGCTTCGGCTTCGCCCACGCGGGTGATGGCGTCGGCATCGGCGGCGCGCACCTTGACATCCGCCAGGCCCTTCTTCTCGCTGCCTTCGGCTTCGGCGAAGAATTTGGCTTGCAGGGCTTCGGCTTCGGCGTGACCGTATTTTTCGAGCGCTTCGGCGGCGGCGATTTTCACGCGGGCGTCGACCAGACCTTGTTTCTCTTGAGCGTCGGCAGTGACCAGCAGCACCTTGGCATTGGCCAGACCTGGCGCAGCCGCGATGGCTTCGATGCCTTCGGCTTCGCGCTTTTTACCTTCCGCCGCTTTTTCCGCGACTTTGAGACGGGCTTCGGCGAGGGTCATTTCTTCGGAAGCCTTGAAGTGGGCGCGGCGTTCCTGCGCTTCGGCTTCCTTGACGTTTTTGACGAATTGTTCTTCGGCTTCGGCCTGGGCGCTGAGCACGACAGCCTGCTTGGTGCGGTCGGCTTCGGCGACGACGCGGACTTCCTTGATGGCTTCTTCCTGCTCGGCAACGGTGCGTTCAACAATGACGCGCTCGCGGATGACATCGGCAATGGCTTTTTTCTGCACTTCGATGGCGCGGTCACGGTCGATTTCCTGCAAGGCGACTTCTTTTTCGCGGTCGACGATTTCCAGTTTGCGGGCGCGGGTGACTTTTTCTTCTTCAATCGCCACGGCGCGTTTACGGTTGTTTTCGGCGACTTCTTTTTCGCGGGTGACGTTTTCCTGTTGCACGGAGATGGACTGCACGGATTGCAGGCGGGCGAGTTCGGCCTTGGTGTGTTCTTCGGCTTCAATGCGTTTGGCTTCGGCTTCTTCACGCGCCTTCACCGAGGCGATTTCGCGCAGTTGCTTGAATTCGGCGTCGGCCTGTTGGCGTTCGAGTTCAAGGACGGCTTCCCGGGTTTCAACGTCCTTTTTCTTGATTTGCATTTCCTCGTTGCGGCGGAATTCGTTGGTGCGAACGTGTTCCAGGGCAGTGAGGTCGGTGATTTTCTTGATGCCCTGCGCGTCGAGGATGTTGCTGGGGTCGAGCTTGGCGAGCGGCGTTTGTTCGAGATAGTCGATGGCGGCGTCGGTGAGAATGTAACCGGAAAGGTCGTCGCCAATCTGGCGGATGATTTCGTCACGGAAGTGGTCACGCGCCCGGTAGAGTTCGACAAAATCCATCGACTTGCCGACGGTTTTCAGCGCTTCGGAGAATTTCGCCGAAAAGAGATTTTCCAGTGTTTCCTGATTGGAAGCGCGTTCGCAGCCGATGCCTTGCGCCACGCGCAGCACATCTTCCGCCGTCTTGTTAACCCGCACGAAGAATATCACCTTGATGTCGGCGCGGATGTTGTCCTGACAAATCAGACCGTCATTGCCGGTACGGGCAATTTCGATGGTTTTCAGCGCGATGTCCATCATCTCGGCTTTATGGATGACGGGATACACCATGCGCCCGGTAAAGGTGACATCTGGCTCGCTGCGCATGGTGTTGACGATCATGGCGTAGCCTTGTTCCACCTTGTGGTAGAACCTCGCGAACATGGCGAAGAGTCCGAAGATGAACAAAACGATGATGCCGATGTAGGCAACAAGGACGAAAAGTGTTTGACCCATTTTGAATTTCCTTCAGAAGAAATCGACAAGCGGATGAACGAAAGAGACGAAAGCAAACGAAATTTTAGCAAGTCCTGCGCGGTGCTTCTTTTCCCTCTACCCTCGTGGGAGAGGAATGGTTTTGTAGGTTGGGTAAGCCGAAGGCGTAACCCGACATTGGGCGGTTGCGCGTCCACATCGGCCAAGTGGTGGGATGCGCTTCGCTTTCCCACCCTACATACTCCCTGGAATGTTGCGCACTCATCCTGTTTCCTGAATACGATACACCATCGTCGTTTCGTCATATTCGACGATGATGGCGACGGAATCGCGGGTGAGCTTGTTCGGCGTTTCCGCCACGACGCGGATATGATAGCCCACGCCACGGTTCGGTATTTCGGCGCGACCGAATTTTTCATCGACCGTGCCGGTCAGCACCTTGCAGCGCATACCGACCAGCGAGGCATTGGAGATGGCGCTATGCGCGACAAACAGTTTCCGCAAGGGACGCACGGTGGCGGCGGCCAGCGGCAGCGAGAGCAAAAACGCCCCGACCAGCACGCCCGTGCCGACCAGAAAATGCAACACACTGGTCGGCACGTATTGCAACAGCCAGATGGCCGCAATACTGCTGATGACCCACGAATACAAGATGAGCAAGCTGACGACCACCGAAAACGGCACGCCGCCCAGGCCGATGGCAATGAGGTAGCCCGCCAGGGTGCTGGCGCTGGCCGCTTCGCCATCCAGCACGTCATGATGGGTGTCCAGGCTGATGTCGGAACCCGCATCGATATCCAGATCCGGGCCGCCGCTCTCGAAATCCACCAGCCCGACCATCGCCAGTAGCCAGTAGACCAGCACCACGCCAAGCAGGGTCGTGTAGATGACCGTCGGGTAACTCAGGATGGATTCAAAAAAACTGCCCATGATATTTTTTCCTTGCCTGCGCCGCCGTGAATTTTGCTAGCGGCGATTGGCGAAATCAATCAATTCCTGCGTCACGCGCTCCTTGATGGCCAGGCGGTCTTCCGCGCTCAAGCCGTAGCGCTGCCCCAGAGCGTCATAATCGCCCGGCGTGAGCGACACGGTCAGGCGCGGACGTTTGGGACGGTGAGAAACAGAGAGCCCCAGAATCCGGCGAATCTGGTCAGAGGACGAGAGGTCGTTCTCGAAGGCGGTGCGGCGCACCGCTTCGAGAACGGCGGCTTCCACGTCGAAAGCCACCTGTACTGCATGAATCGCCTCGTCCTGGCCTTGCCAGCGCGTCGGACGTGTCGGTTTGAGGGTGCTCATGGCTCATGCTTTCGCTTCTGCCGCGGCCTCCCGCCGGGCGCGGATGCGCTCCATCACCTGTTCCTTGCGGTGGATGTTTTCGCCGATGCCTGCCTCGGCCAGTTTCGCTTCCAGCGCCTTGAGGCCGAATTCCTTGTCCAGCGTTTCGGCGGCGGTCATGCGGTCCGCCAAATCTTCGTGGCGTTTTTTGATGCGTTCCAGCGATTCCTTGGCGCTGATCAGCTTGGAACCGGTGGCGCCAATGTTTTCCGAAATCGCCTGCGTGGCCTTATAAACGTTTTCCGTGGTTTTGGCGATTTGCACTTCGCGCTCCTGCTCGCGGATTCTGGCTTCGGAAGTCTTGATGAGATCCTTGAGCCGCCCGACCTGGATGGCGTAATTCGCATGGGATTGCGTTTGCGCGTCGAGTTCGGCTTCCTGCTCGGCGATTTTGGCGGCGACTTCCTCCGCCAGGTCCGCCTTCTCCTTGTCCAGCGCCTCAACCGCCAGTTTTTCCAGCCGTTCGATTTCCGCGCGGGCACGCTCGATTTCGCGGGCGCTCTGCATTTCCTTCGCCATCACGCCGGTTAATTCGCCCTTGGCCTTGGCGATGGCATTGCGGGCATCCAGCACTTCCTGTTCGTAAATGCGGGCGCCGTTGGCATCAACGATGCTGTCGCCAAGCTCGCGGGCGCTGCCGCGCAACAGGGTTACCATTTTTCCGATTACGCTCATTTTGAGTTTCTCCTATAACAAATAACTGGAAAGAGCTTCCAGGGCATCCAGAGCGTTGTCGCTCAAGGTCGCCACGTCGCAGGCGATGTCATCGGCGCGGGCATCCTGCGTTAAAGCGCCGTACAACACATAGCGGTTGTCCACATGCCCGAACGAGGACAAGGGAATGGAAGGGTTCAAATCGAGCAACAGTTCAAGCAGTTCAACCCGCTTCTCCGGCACGATTTCCGCCTCTGTCCAAAGGTAACAGATGCACAAAATCTGGTCGTCGGACGCCGTGATGAAAATCGGCAATTCCTCGCGTCCGCCAATCACCGCCTGCACCACCGGAACCGCGCCAGGAATCGGTTGCAAACTGACCGAAACCCCGCCCAGACGCGCGCTAATCAACACATCCAGCCCAACAATCCGTTCCTGTAACGATTTCATCTCACCTCCGCGCGAAAAGTATGTTGAACACCATCACCGTGATACGCTTTCACTGTAGTAGGGCCGGCATATTATGTCAAGACATTTCATGTCAAATTTGATATTTATTTTCGCGTGACGGTAAGCCAGCGAATTTCGGGATTACGAGTTGTACCCTCGGCAAGGGGACCGTCCCTTGCATTGACATCAGCTACACGCTATCACACAATGCGTATATCTGATGTATATCCGAAAGAAGGAAGCCATGCGTGATGCCGCCATCAATCTACGTGTCCTGCCTGAACAGCGTGATCTGATAAATTATGCCGCCAGTCTGCTGGGTAAAAACCGCTCTGATTTCATGCTCGAAGCCGCTTGCAACCGTGCGCGGGCGGTGGTGCTGGATCAAGTCTTTTTCAGTCTGGATGATGACAAGTTCAAACAGTTCACTGCCATGCTGGATGCTCCTGCCCCGAACCCCGGACTTGAACGCCTGATGGCGGTGAAAGCTCCCTGGAGCGATGGGAAGAGATGAGCGCGCAACCGGGTTTGCAACTGCGCGCGCCGCAACCCCTGGCAACAACTCATCTCCTGAACGAATTTTCCTGTGGCGAAGCCAGTCTTGATGAGTGGCTCAAACGCCGGGCGCTGGCCAATCAATTGAGCGGTGCCAGCAGGACATTCGTTGTAGCAGATCAGCAGAGTCAGGTTTTAGCTTACTACGCGATGGCGGCGGGCGCTGTTTCGCGCGAACTGGCGACGAGCGGCGTGCGGCGGAACATGCCTGATCCTGTGCCGGTGATGGTGCTGGCGCGTCTGGCGGTCGACAGTCGCGTTCAAGGAATCAAGCTGGGAGGCGCTTTGCTGCAAGACGCCGTTAATCGAGCCGTGCTTGTTTCCCAAAACACAGGCGTTCGCGCCTTGCTGGCGCACGCCCTTCATGACCGGGCGCGGCAGTTTTACAGTCACTATGGTTCTCAGGAATCGCCGCAACATCCAATGACACTGATGTTGCGAATCGCGTAGACAGCCCATCGCGGAGTGGCCCCGGATGAAATTGAATGGAAAACGTATGTCCTTGACGGAAATGACGGGCGCCAGCGGGACGCCCTCGCGGCGGCGGCTGGTTTTGATTCTGGCGAGTCTGGCGGCTTTCGGACCCCTGGCGACGGACATGTATCTGCCGGCGCTGCCGGAAATGACCGAGTCACTGGGCGCGGACGACGCGGCGGGGCAACTGACCATATCGGTTTTTCTGGCGGGAGTCGCGGTGTCGCAGTTATCAGACAAGCGGCATCAGTTGTCACCTGTTTTAATAGTACCTACCGTATTTAGTATCATTTGCAAACCGGATGTCAGCGTAACGTGACATGAGGGCCGCCATGAGAGTCGCTTTTGCATTATTCACATTGGCATTATCCATCCCTTCCATTTGCTCATCGGCAACTCTTTGTCGAACAGGGGAAATTGACTATTTTTCATGCAGAGCAAAAAACGGAAAAATTATTTCTGTCTGCGGTAACATTAAAAATGGAACGATTGAAGACGACAGTTGGCTTCAATACCGTTATGGCAAGCCTCATGCTATAAAGCTCGCTTACCCAGAAAAAGAGAACGGCTCTGTTTCAAAGTTCGAAGGAAATCATTTTAACCGGTACAACGTTATCGATCTGCGATTTATTAATGGGGAAACGTTGTATAGCGTTACGTTAAATGGCTTATATAGTGGTGAAGGGGCCAATCCAAGATATTACGTCACAGGTGGCGTGTCTGTTGAAATGGGGAAATCAAAACGTGTTTCCATTGCTTGCCAGAGCATTGGAGAATATTACGAGCTCTTTGCCGAGCTAAACGATTCTCTGCGGTCTCACAACGGTTACAACGGTAAATCGGACATGCTTTATTACTTCTACAACCATGTATCAAAATAGGCTGGTGGCTAACCTAGCCCGCGTAGGGCGGAAAAGCGAAGCGCCTTCCGCCGGATGGATTCTCAAAAGGACTATTAAAGGACCAACAGCCAGCTACCGGAGTGCGGACAGGGAATCGAGATGTTTAGACATTCTACATTCGGCGGAAGGCGCTACGCTTTTCCGCCCTACGCAAGCTGACACCTGAACGTCAGGCTTAGCCCTTATCCCGATTTCCCAGAAATTCGCTCATGAAAAATCACGGTTTGTTTCCACTACTGCGAGCCGCGTTCCCGCATACCGTGCCGGTGCTCACCGGTTACCTGTGCATGGGTGTGGCGATGGGTATTCTGTTGGCGGCGAAGGGCTTTCATCCGTTGTGGGCAACGCTGATGGCCTGCGTCGTCTATGCCGGAAGCGCTCAGTTCGTCGCCGTCGGTCTGCTCGCCGCCGGGTTCGACCCGCTGGTGATGCTCGTCACCATCCTGATGGTCAACGCGCGCCACATCTTCTACGGCCTCACCTCCATCGAACGCTTCCGCGGCTTCGGGCGCTACCGGCCTTACGTGATTTTCGCGCTCACCGATGAAACCTACGCGCTCTTCAATTCGGTGAAGATTCCCGACGGCATTGAGGAGCGCAAGTTCCTTACCGCCATCGCGGCGCTCAACCAGAGCTACTGGATTGTCGGTTGTACCCTCGGCGCATTTCTCGGCGCGCGCATCGCCTTCGACGTGACCGGCATCGACTTCGTGATGACAGCGCTCTTCGTCGTCATCCTCATGCAGCAACTGGGAAATCCCGCCAACCGCGCGCCCGCGCTCATCGGCTTCGTTCTCGCCGTGGTCTGCCGTCTGGTTTTCGGCTCCGAGGCGTTCATCGTCTCCACCATGCTTGCCATGCTCGCCGCCTTCACCCTGGCGCGTTCCACCCTGCAAAAGCAGGCGGACGGATGAGCGCCTTCGAAACCGCCATCATGATCGCGGTCGCCGCTCTCGCCACGATGGCGACGCGTTTCGCCGCTTTCTGGTTCTTCGGCGCGCGCACCGTGCCGCCGTTTGTGACCTACCTCGGGCGGGTATTACCCCCGGCGGTAATGGCGATGTTAATCGTCTTCTGCCTGAAAGATACGCCGGTGACGCGGGCGCCCTATGGTCTGCCGGAATGCCTGGGCGTCGCCATCACCGTCGGTCTGTACCGCTGGCGCAGGAATGTGCTGCTGGCAGTGTTGGGGGGAACGGTGGTTTATATGGGGCTGCTGCGAGGAATGACAGCTTTAGTCTGAAGTTGAACTGATCTTGCCCACCGGCGGGTGTTGAGCCTGCAAAAAACGTGCCTTATGACAGAAATGTGTCAGAATCCTACCCCGTTCGCCTGATGCACAGGCAAACCTTCAAACCGATGCAGCAGGCTTGCTTGTGCCGCCGCGTGATGCGGTCGTACTCGCCGATGCGATAGAGAAACTTCTGGGTGACCGGAACTTGCTTCAATCCATGGGAGGGGAAGGGCGCGCTTTGGCCGAGAAATGTTTTGATGTCCGTCAGGTTGTGCAGGGCATCAGGATATTTACAGAGAGTTGCTGCAAAAGGTTTAAGGGTCGTATGTGTAGCGCATGGTGTGATTGTATGTTTGTATGTATGTCAATGGATGAGCTTTTCCGATAAGGGAAATTGGGAGATCGCCATCAGTCTTCTGTATCATAAGCCCCTGCGTTTTTTCGGGATGGGCCACATCGGAGGTGGATAGCCCGCGTAGATACTGTGGACTTTGTCAAATACCATGCAAAGCAGGGCTAAAAGGGAGTCCTGATTTGAGGACACCAAAAGCGACATGAATGAGCTTGCGCATCATGGCCGCGATAATAAGCTTAG
>BNUC01000034.1 GCA_025997075.1 Betaproteobacteria bacterium
GAGGTCAGAACCCGCGACAAAGCCCCGATGAATTGGGCGGGGACGCAGAACAATCTTGGCGTTGTGCTTCAAGTCTTGGGCGAGCGCGAAAACGACCCGCAAATCCTGCAAGAAGCGGTAGCCGCCTTTCGCGCCGCCCTGGAGGTCAGAACCCGCGACAAAGCCCCGATGAATTGGGCGGGGACGCAGAACAATCTTGGCGTTGTGCTTCAAGTCTTGGGCGAGCGCGAAAACGACCCGCAAATCCTGCAAGAAGCGGTAGCCGCCTATCGCGCCGCCTTGGAGGTCTACACCCGCGACAAAACCCCGATGGATTGGGCGGGGACGCAGAACAATCTCGGCAATGTGCTTCGAGTCTTGGGCGAGCGCGAAAACGACCCGCGAATCCTGCAAGAATCGGTCGCTGCCTATCGCGACGCCCTGGAGGTCAGAACCCGCGACAAAACCCCGATGGATTGGGCGGTGACGCAGAACAATCTCAGCGCTGTGCTTCGAGTCCTGGGCGAGCGCGAAAACGACCCGCGAATCCTGCAAAGAATCGGTAGCCGCCTATCACGCCGCCCTGGAGGTTTTTGAAAAATCAGGCCATGCTTACGCCAAAGGAGTAAAAAATAATCTCGACAAGGCTCAAGCCGCGATCAGGAATCAGGGATCAGGGGCGGCTTCGCCGCCAGAAAATACTGACACCTGACATCTGATCCCTGATACCTGACCACCATGCCCCCCCGCCTGCGGGAAATCCCGTACAACTACACCTCCTTCTCCGACCGGGAAATCGTCATCCGCCTGCTCGGCGCAGAGAACTGGGATGTGCTCGACGAGCTGCGCAGCCAGCGCGTCACCGGCCGTTCGGCGCGCATGCTCTACGAAGTGCTCGGCGACATCTGGGTGGTGCAACGCAACCCGTACCTGGAAGACGACCTGCTGACCAATCGCGGGCGTCGCGCCGCGCTGGTCGAGGCGCTGCGCCACCGGCTGCGCGAAATCGACAAGCGGCGCATGGGCAATACAAAAGTTTTCGACCTGTGTACCGCCGCGCATGCCGCCGTCGACGCCTTCGCCCGTCATTTCAACGAGACGGCGGCTCTGCGCCAGCGCGCGCTGAGAACGCTCGCTTGTCACACGCGTCGCGACAACATCGCTTTCGACGCCCTGGCGCGCGTCGCGCACGTCACTGACGCCACCGACTGGCGTGTCGAGTATCCGTTCGTGGTGCTCCATCCGGACAGCGAGGACGAGCTCGCGCCGCTGGTGCGCGGCTGCATCGAATTGGGCCTGACCCTGATCCCGCGCGGCGGCGGCACCGGGTACACCGGCAGCGCCGTGCCCTTGACTCCCCGCGCGGCGGTAATCAACACCGAGAAGCTGATGGACATCGGCCCCGTCGAGGAACTGACGCTGCCCGGCTGCGACCGGCCCTGCGCCACAATCCGCACCGGCGCTGGCGTGGTCACCGAGCGCGTGGCGGAAGCGGCGGCGGAAGCAGGCCTGGTATTCGCCGTCGACCCGACCTCGGCCAACGCTTCGTGCATCGGCGGCAACATCGCCATGAATGCCGGCGGCAAAAAAGCCGTGCTGTGGGGTACCGCGCTCGACAACCTGGCGTGGTGGAAAATGGTCGATGCCAACGGATGGCCGATGGAGATTCAACGTCTCGGCCACAACTTCGGCAAAATCCACGAACAGGCGCTCGCCCGCTTTGAAATCCGCCGTTTCGGGAAGGACGGGCTCACGCCGCGCGGCGCGCCCGAAGTGCTGGAAATTCCCGGCCACGCTTTCCGCAAGGCCGGTCTGGGCAAGGATGTCACCGACAAATTCCTTTCCGGCCTGCCGGGCGTACAGAAGGAAGGCACCGATGGACTGATTGTCGCCGCGCGCTGGGTACTGCACCGCATGCCGCCAGTGACGCGCACCGTCTGTCTGGAGTTTTTCGGCCAGGTGCGCGAAGCGGTGCCGGCGATTGTCGAAATCACCGATTACTTCAAGCCGGGCGGCGAGGGACATGCCGCGGGCGTTCAACTCGCCGGCCTCGAACACCTCGATGAACGCTACGTGAAAGCCATCGGTTACGCCACCAAAGCCAAGCGTAACAGCGCTAAAGGCGAAAGCGCGAGCCGTCCGAAGATGGTGCTGATTGGCGACATCGTTGGCCACGACGAAGCGAAGGTGAAAGCCGCCGCCGCAGCCGTGGTGCGTCTGTGCAAGCTGCGTTCGGCGGAAGGTTTCATCGCCGTCGATGCCGACACGCGCAAGAAATTCTGGCTCGACCGCTCGCGCACCGCCGCCATCTCGCGCCATACCAACGCCTTCAAGCTCAACGAGGACGTGGTCATTCCGCTGCCGCGCATGGGCGATTATTGCGACGGCATCGAGCGCATCAACATCGAGCTGTCAATCAGCAACAAGCTGGCCTTATGCGACAGTCTGAGCGAATTCCTGCAGGGCGAACTGCCGCTGCGCAGCAGCGATTCGGGCATCGACAGCGACGTGCTGATTGGCGACCGCCGCGCCGCCGCGCTGGAAGCCGTGACCGTCGTTCGCGCCCGCTGGCAGTGGTTGCTCGACCACCTCGACCTGGCGCTTCCCGAGGCCGAGGAGCAGTTCGCCGGGCTGGGCGTCAAGGCCAGGAAGCTTACGAATAAGGCTTCATCGCCGATTCTGTTCCATCGTCTGCAGGATTATTCCGTGCGCGTGTCCTGGAAAAACGAGCTGCGCCCGCGACTGGAAACGATTTTCGATGGCAAACTCTTCCGGCCGGTGCTGGAGCGCATCGACGCGATTCACCGGCAAACGCTGCGCAGCCGCGTCTTTGTCGCCCTGCACATGCACGCCGGCGATGGCAACGTACACACCAATATCCCGGTCAACTCCGACGACTATGTCATGTTGCGGACGGGCTACCGCGCCGTCGAACGGGTCATGCGTCTGGCGCGCTCGCTCGGCGGCGTGGTTTCAGGCGAACATGGCATCGGCATCACCAAACTCGAATTTCTGAGTGAGGAAGAAATCCGCCCCTTCCGCGAATACAAGGCGCGCGTCGACCCCGACGGGCATTTCAACAAGGGCAAGCTGATGGCCGGCAGCGACCTTTCCGCCGCGTACACGCCCTCGTTCTCGCTGCTCGGCGCCGAGTCGCTGATTCTCGAACAGTCCGAAATCGGCCATATCTCGACGATGATCAAGGATTGTCTGCGCTGCGGCAAATGTAAACCCGTCTGCTCGACGCACGTGCCGCGCGCCAATCTGCTCTATTCGCCGCGCAACAAGATTCTCGCCGCTTCCTTGCTCATCGAGGCCTTCCTGTATGAGGAACAGACGCGGCGCGGCGTCTCGCTCCTGCATTTCGACGAATTCAACGATGTCGCCGACCATTGCGCGGTCTGCCACAAGTGTTTCAAACCCTGTCCGGTGGATATCGATTTCGGCGACGTGTCGATCGCCATGCGCAACTTCCTGCACGAACAGGGCAAGCAGAAGCGCATTCCGGGCAAGGCGCTGGCCCTGGCTTTCCTCACCATCAAGGACGCCCGCGCGATCCGCCTGATGCGCGAGCTGCTGACCCGGCTGGCGTATCCGGGGCAGCGGCTGGCGTACCGGCTGGCCAGGACCTTCAGGCTCATCCAGCGCCAGACCCGGCATCCGCCGGCGACGCTCGGCCCGCCGGGGGCGCGCGCGCAAATCATTCACTTCATCAACAAGCCGATGCCCGGCGGTCTGCCCAAGCGCACTTCGCGCGCGCTGCTCGACATCGAGGACAACACCATCGTGCCGGTAATCCGCGACCCGCAAAAAGTCAGCGCGCCCGACTACGACGGCGACGCCGTGTTCTACTTTCCCGGTTGCGGTTCGGAACGCCTGTTCTCGCAGGTCGGTCTGGCCACGCAGGCCCTGCTCTACGCCATCGGCGCGCAGACCGTGCTGCCGCCCGGCTACCTGTGCTGCGGCTTCCCGCAAATCGCCGCCGGTGAAGCGGCCCTCGGCCAGCGGATTACCACCGGGAACCGCGTGCTTTTCCACCGCGTCGCCAACACGCTGAACTACCTGGACATCAACACAGTCATTGTGTCGTGCGGTACCTGCATGGATCAGTTGAAAAAATATCAGTTCGAACAGATTTTCCCCGGTTGCCGCCTGCTCGACATTCACGAGTACCTGCTGGAAAAAGGCGTCAAGCTCGGCGGCGCGCAGGACACCCGCTACCTGTACCACGACCCCTGTCACACCCCGATAAAAACGATGCCCGGCATCAAGCTCGCCAATGCCTTGATGGGCCAGCGCGTCGAACTCTGCGAACGTTGTTGCGGCGAGGCCGGAACGCTGGCCGTGGGACGCCCGGACATCGCGACTCAGGTGCGCTTCCGCAAGCAGGAGGAAATCGGGAAAGGCGTGGCCCGGTTGCGCGCCGGGGGCGAGCTTGGCAAAGTCAAGTTGCTCACCTCGTGCCCGTCGTGTCTGCAAGGTTTGTCGCGCTTCAGCGACGACGCCGGCATAGCGGCCGACTACATCGTCGTCGAAATGGCCTGCCGTCTGCTCGGCGAAAACTGGCTCGATGACTACGTGGAAAAGGCCAAGGCTGGTGGAATCGAGCGGGTGTTGTTGTGATTCCCGCAAAGCTTGTTGCTGAAGGGGCAGGTGCTTGAACAGGCGCTGTGTTCCGCGCCTGACGCGCGGGCATACTTTCTTTTGCTTCGCCAAAAGAAAGTAGCCAAAGAAAAGGCGACCCCTGGGTCGACGCCCCGCCAGAGGCGGGGTGCCCTGCGCTACTCGTCTTGAGCGGGGGCTGCGCAACACGGAACGCGATGAGTAGCGCGCTTTTCACACGCGCGGCGACGGGCATTTCATCATTGACGGCGAGACCATCAACCTGCTGGACAAGATGGTGAAATGGCAGGATTGCATTTAGCTTGCGTTCCCCGAAGCGGACGTGATATTTTCCGACCTTTCCCTGTTTCAAAAAATAAACCCATGCGGGTTTTTGATGTGGAGCGCGCTGTGTTGCATAGCAATAGCCGTCTGTGCCAGAGAAAGAGGATGACGATTCATTCTGGCCCGCTTTTTGCTACACACACTCTCCCCCTCTCCCTCTCTGTCGCTTAAACCCGCGGTTTAGATTCTTTAGATTCCGGCCCATGCCGGACGGCGGTTCGTGCCGGGCCGCTTTCCTTCTCGTTTTCACGCATCCCTCCGTGGCCGGAATACGCCACGGACGCGTCTTTGTGCCCGGCGTTTGAAGATCATGATAGAAGCCACCGTCCTCATCACCGCGGCTATTCGTCCTCCCGACAAAATGCCTTATCTCAAAATGAAGGACGCCACTTCCCGGCTGATCGCGACCAAGATGGCCCTGTTTTTCTGGGCTACGCAGGGCGTTCGGAACCTCGTTATTGCCGATGCCACGGATTCGCGGGTGCTCAACGAAGAGGAAATGGCTTTGCTGCGGCAGATGCGCGTCAATGTGGAACAGATTCATTTTGCGCAGGACGAAGCGCAGGTCAGTTTGTTGGGGAAAGGCTATGCCGAAGGGAAACTGATCGAGTTTGCTCTTGAAAATTCCCGTCTGCTCGCGCAAGAAGAATACTTTTTTAAATGTACCGGTAAAATTTTCTGCCGGAATTTTCAAAACATAATCGCCCTCATCCAGCATCACAAACTGCATGGTCTGTTTTGGCAGTTGTACCACTTGGGGAAACTCTGTACTTTTCTGGACACGCGGTTTTACTATACTTCCGCCACCTTTTTCAAAGAAAATCTGGCGGCAGGGTATGCTTTGTCCAATGACATGGAAAGCATGGAAAACAAGGAAAATAAATGTGTTGAAAAAATCTGTGGCGGTCTGCTGGACAAGCGCTACCCGCAAGGGCATGCAACAAGACCTCTGTTATCGGGCTTTGGGGGCGGCACTGGAGAACAGATTGAAGCAGGACACCTCGGCGAACTGGATCAAAATTTTCCTTGCTGGTTCCAAGCATAGACGCGCTACTGTCCGGGATAATAACGCGCAACTCTCGCCCTACGCGCTGCTCCATGGTAGGGCGGGATCAAGAAACCACCGTTGTTGTCCGGCGCGTTCGGAGAACGCGCCCTACCGTGATCGATCCACATTCAGCGCAGGAAGGCCTGAATACCAGTAAAGATGACCTGAGCCGCGATAGCGGCCAGGAGCAGCCCCGTGAGTTTGGAGAGGACGGCCATGCCTACGTGCCCAAGGCGGCGTTGTATGACGTCGGCGAAGTGCAGGATAGCGTAAATACCCAGGGAGGAAGCCAGCAGGGAAAGGACGCCGAGCAGTCGTTCCGCGGAGTTGTGGGCCGAGGCCCCGATGACGATGAGTGTACCGATGGAGCCGGGACCGAGGCAGAGCGGCATGGCCAGAGGGACAATGCTGATGTCGTCATCCGGGGAGAATGTCGGTTTCTCCGGCCTTTCGTTCATCAGCGCCACAGCGGAGAGAAAGAGCAGCGCCCCGGCTCCGATGCGGAAGGAATCCAGGGTAAAACCGAAAAAAGCGAACAAGGCGTCACTGAAAAAATACAAGGTGACGCCAATGAAAAAGATGGCCACAGCGGTTTTGCGGGCCGTAGCCTGTTTGCGCGCCTGGTCATAAGTGCTGGGACGCGCTGAGAAAGGCGGTCAGGGCGACGGGTGGGGTCATGAGCGCGAAAAGTTTAATCGCTCCGCTGAAAAAAAGTCCGAAATAACCGGCTAAGGAATCTGGGGACATGGCGAATACTCCTCAATTTTCATCGTAAAACTAACTCCGGTTGAAACCCCGCCCAAAACACGTTAGATCGACAGCTCACGTAGGGCGGAAAAGCGTAGCGCCTTCCGCCGAATGTAAGAATGTAAATGTTACGCATCCTGTTCTTCCGTTTACCAATCCGCCACGGTAGCCTTTTAAGGCATCCATCCGGCGGAAGACGCTACGCTTTTCCGCCCTACGCGAGCTGCGGCACCTGCATGGATCAGTTGCAAAAATACCAGTTCGAGCAGATTTTCCCCGGTTGCCGGTTGCTCGATATTCACGAATACCTGCTGAAAAAAGGCGTCAAGCTCGACGGTGGTATGCCAGACGCGCCGGACACGCGTTACCTGTACCACGACCCCTGCCACATGCCGATAAAGACAATGCCAGGCATCAAGGTCGCCAGGGCCTTGATGGGCCAGCGCGTTGAACTCTCCGAACGCTGTTGCGGCGAGGCCGGAACGCTGGCCGCGGGACGCCCGGACGTGGCTACCCAGGTGCATTTCCGCAAGCAGGAAGAAATCGAAAACGGCGTTGCCCGCCTGCGCGACGGGGGCGGAGTTGGCAAAGCCGCCAAAGTCAAGGCGCTCACCTCGTGCCCGTCGTGCCTGCAAGGTTTGTCGCGCTTTACCGACGCCGGGATCGAGGCCGACTATATCGTCGTCGAAATGGCCCGTCGTCTGCTCGGCGAAAACTGGCTCGCGGACTACGCGGAAAAGGCCAATGCCGGTGGAATCGAGCGGGTGTTGTTGTAATACTCGCCGTGGCCGAAGCAACGTTTGTTGGCAAGTGTGACGCCTAGCGGGATGCCTTGATCGGCGTTGCTCAATTTCGGCTGCCGCGCAAGACTGCCTTTCGGTGAACGTGAGATTTCGAGCGCCCTTACGGATGTCGATTACCTGATCATACAAGGTTTTTTTGGATCAAATTTCCAATCTGTGATCAGATACTGCATGGTCACCGCGTCGTTGCGGTCGCCGGAATCAAGTTTCTTATACAATTCATGAGCCTTCATTACAGCATCCATATCAAGCTCAAGTCCAAAGCCTGGTACATCGGGTACATGGATTTTCCCATCACGGATCTTCAGTGGATTTTTTGTGAGATGCTGGCCATCCTGCCAGATCCAGTGGGTATCCATGGCGGTAATATTTCCCGGCGCTGCGGCGGCGCAATGGGCAAAAATCGAGAGTGAAATATCAAAATGGTTATTGGAATGAGACCCCCAGGTAAGACCCCAATGATCCAATACCTGACCTATACGGACAGAATCTTCCATGGTCCAGAAATGAGGATCGGCCAGAACTATGTCAATCGATTTCTCCACCGTCGCATGATAGAACTGCCGCCAGTTGGTGGCGATCATGTTGGTTGCCGTAGGTATGCCGGTCACCATTTTGAATTCCGCCATGGTCTCCCGGCCCGAATAACCGCGTTCTCCACCACATGGATCTTCCGCATAGGTCAACGGCGAACCTTTGCAGATTCCGATAGCCTCTTCCAATGACCATGCCCCGTTGGGATCGATATTGATCCGTGCGTCGGAAAATTTTTCTGCAAGAGCGTAAATAGCCTGCATCTCCTTTTCTCCGGAGAAGACCCCGCCCTTTAGCTTAAAATCCTTAAAACCGTAATATTCCTTTGCGGCCTGCGCTTGTTCCAAAATGGCCTTTGTCGTCATGGCTGGTTTCCGCCGCTGCGCAAACCACGGGTTGCTGTCATCCTTTTCGTCGATATAGGGGAGCCCCGTTTTGCCGGCGTCGGCCTGGTAAAATAGGTACCCCAAGACGATCACATCCTCCCGCTGCCGGCCATCTCCCAAAAGTTCACAGACAGGCAGTCCTAAAAACTGCCCCATGAGATCCAGCAAGGCCGCCTCTACCGCGGTTTCCGCGTGAACCACATCCTTTAAGTTCGCCAAAGAAAGATTTTGCAGCCCTTCGCTGTTTTTTGCCGAATTTTCATGTATTCGCTTCAAGGACTGGACAATGGAGCGGTATTCTCCAATACACCGCCCTTTTACCAGCGGAACATATCCCTCCAGAGCCCGGGTAATGGCGTCTCCGCCGTGAACCTCCCCAATTCCGGTACGACCGGAATTGTCCTTGAGGACGACCAGGTTCCTGGTAAAGAAAGGCGAATGCGCGCCGCTCAGCGAAAGAAGCATACTGTCATAACCTGCCACGGGGATAACCTGCATTGCGGTGATGACAGGTGAAGAACTGTTCATGCCTTTTTCTCCCTCAATTTTTTCTGTAGCGCTGTCAATCCAAAGAAAGCCACGAGTAACGCAAAGAACATCAACGCGATGGGATGGTTCAGAATGTCGAGGATATCTCCATTGGAATATTGCAGGCCACGGCGAAGATTAGTTTCAAAAGGCTCACCCAGAATGAAACCAAGAATGAGTGGTGGGATCGGTACACCGAATTTCTGCATCAAAAGGCCGATGACACCAAAGAACACCAGTCCCCACGCATCAAAGATACGGGAATTGACCGCGTAGGCCCCGATGATACAGAGGACGACGATTACCGGCAGCAGAACATGGGCGGGAATCTTCAGTATCTGAACAAATCCCTTCATTCCCCCGTACATAATCAACATCATAAGGAAAGAAGAGAAAATCATCGCCGCGAAAATCATATATACAGCGGTTCCGTGGGTCTGGAAAAGCAATGGCCCGGGCGTTACCCCATGCAGCATGAATCCGCCGAGAAGCAGCGCAGTGGCGCCATCTCCAGGTATCCCCAGAGTAAGCAAAGGGATCATGGCGCCGCCTATGGTGGCGTTGTTGGCGGTCTCCGAGGCCACCACGCCGTCAATGACGCCCGTGCCGAATTTTTCAGGATACTTTGAAGAATTTTTTGTCACGGAATAGGCGATGAGATTGGCGGTAGATCCGCCGATTCCAGGAAGTATTCCAATACCGAGCCCGATGAGGGAACAGCGGATGATGTTCACTATCTGACTTTTTAACTCCGAAAAACTGAATCCCAAGCCCCGAATTGTGAAATCTGTAATGATGCTGGTATCCTTTTCCGAACTCCCGGATGAACTTGAGATCACTTCCGAAATAGCATAAAGACCAACTAGCACCGGCAAAAGGGTAAATCCCGAGGTTAACTCGATGCTGCCGAAGGTGTAACGTTTTGCTGCGTCAATGGGGGCAAGCCCGACAGTGGCGATCATCATCCCCAGAAGGGCGCTGATAAGCCCCATAATCAAGGATTTTCCTACCAGGCTGGCAATAAGGGTGAGGGCAAAAACAGTGACCGCGAAATTTTCCCAGGGACCAAATTTTATAGTCAGTGCCGCCAACACCGGGGAAATAAAAACCATCGCCGCAATACTTAACATGGTTCCTATGAAAGAACAGAAAATTCCGACCCCGAGAGCCTTGCCCGCCTGACCTTTAAGCGCAAGCGGCCTTCCGTCAAAGCAGGTGGCAATGGATGAAGGTGTTCCGGGAATATTCAGCAGAATGGCTGAAATAAGCCCCCCTGAAGTCCCACCGATATAAACACCGGTAAGCATGGCGAGACTTACTCCCAAATCCATTCCGTAGGTGATGGGAAGGAACATGGAAAGGGCCGCGACCGTGGTGAGACCCGGCAGCGCGCCAAAAATAATACCAGCGGAAACTCCCAGAAAAATAAGCAGGATGTTTACGGGGCTCGAAAAAATAGCGGCAAATCCCGCTCCGAACAGTTCTAGCATTCCATTCTCCTACCCCAATAGTCCGAGCGGAAGGAACATCGAGAGTTTGGTGAAAAGCATGTACAACAGTATCGATAAGCCAATCGAGAAACAAATGATGAAAATCGCCCAGCGCTTTCGTTTTCCCGCTGGAATCAGGAGGAATATCTCGGCCAGCAGGAACAAAATCGTAGACAGAATGAAACCAAGGCGTGTAAAAAGAAAAATATAGGCACAGATAAACAGAACAGAAAGCAGCATGAGCCAGCCGGATCTGTTTAATTTGAAGCGAGGAGACATCACTGCTTCAGTTCTCCGGGCTGCCTGCGCCCTTTTCAGTTTTAGTGCATTTCCCGTAATGTGAGCGATACTGAGAACCGCCATCAATCCTCCAAGTAACTGGGGAATTGCCTTGGAAGTCAGAGTACTGTTGCCAAAGGGATCAAACGAGGAAATAGAAAGTGATCCAGCAAGATACAGCGCCGCCAGGATGAAAAAAAATATTCCCACTCCAATTTCTTGTTTGTAATTCATACATGCTCCTCAACCAAAAAGGGACACAGATGGCCTGGCTACTTTTTACCCCGGAGTACGCTGGAAATCTCCATCAGATTCTTCAGTTCATTGGCAAAATGTTCTTCCGTGGGTTTGGTATCCAGATAGAAAGGCTTCTGGCCGAAGGCTTCAATTTCTTTGGCATAAGATGCGTTGCTGGATACTACCTTACCCACAGCCTGGCTGAATTTGGCAACAATGGCCGGATCGGTTCCTTTCGGCATAAAGAAAGTATTGTAGTAGTTGTAGCTGCACTTCACCCCCGATTCGAGAAGAGTGGGAATATTGGGTAATGAGGGAGATCTCTGGGCGCTGACGGTGGCCAGAATTTTGAATTTATTTGTCTTGATGTAATCCTCGATCATATTGATCTGAATCGGGATGACGTCAACGTGACTGCCGAGGAGCAGGGGGATTCGTTCTCCTGAACCGCCAGAGCTCACCACGTTCAATTTGGCTCCCGCATTCTGCATGGCAATGGCTATCCACTGGGTGGAAGCGCCGGTATTGGCGGTGAGGCGGTATTTCCCGGGATTCTTCTGGGAATCCTCAATGAGATCCTGAATGCTGTTCCATGGGGCATCCGCTCGGACGGCGATAACCTCTTCGGAAGCCTTGGCAAAAACGGCGACAGGGGCCAGATCGGCATAGCTGAAATCTATTACACCGGAAGCCGCGGCAACGTTGAGTGAAAGCTGATGGACCAATACGCTATAACCATCGGGCTTGGCGTCTTTGACCTGAGCCGCGGCAATGGTTCCACCGGCGGCGCCCACATTGGTGACAACTATGGGTTGTCCAAATTCCTGGCTCACATATTTGGCCATAGCTCTGGCGTTATAGTCGGAATTTCCGCCGGCGGAGAAAGCAACAACCAGGTTGATTGCCTGATTCGGCCAGTTCGGAGCGGACGATTCGGCCGCCATGAGCGGAGTCGACGCCAAAGAGATTATTGCAAAGGATAAAAAGAGTTTTTTCATGTTTACTTCCTCCATGAGAAGTCAATAGTTATGATGACAGGCTACTTCCGGAATACTGCGAAAAGCAAAAAAACTTACTGCTTGCACCGTTGTTGTCATGACGGAATCTTTGAGCAAGGCTTGAAGATTTCTCAGGCCTTTTGTCCGATTTCGAAGTCAGCCATCATTTCGAGGACGCGGACCATGCCAGAATGATCCCAGGTTTTGCCGCCGTGCGCCGCGCAACTGTTGAACAGTTCCTGTGCCGTCGCGGTGTTGGGCAATGAGAGTCCGAGCTTGCGCGCCGAAGAGAGCGCCAGGTTGAGGTCTTTCTGGTGCAGCTCGATGCGAAAGCCTGGGTCGAACGTCCGTTTGATCATCCGTTCGCCGTGGATTTCGAGGATCTTCGACGATGCGAAGCCGCCCAATAATGCGGCGCGTACCTTGGCCGGGTCGGCACCCGCGCGAGAGGCGAACAGCAGGGCTTCGGCAACGGCTTCGATATTCAGCGCAACGATGATCTGATTGGCGACCTTGGCGGTCTGCCCGTCGCCATTGCCGCCGACCAGGGTAATATTCTTGCCCATCAGTTCGAACAGTGGCTTGACCTGGTCGAAGGTTTCCTGGCTGCCGCCGACCATGATCGAGAGGGTGGCGTTGCGGGCGCCGACTTCTCCGCCGGAAACCGGGGCATCGAGGTATTGGCAACCGAGCGCGTTGATCTTCCTGGCGAATTCCTTGGTCTCCAGCGGGGAGATGGAGCTCATGTCGACGACAATTTTTCCCGCCGAAAGTCCTTCGGCGATCCCGTCCGGATCGAACAGCGCCGCCGCGACATCTGGCGTGTCCGGCACCATGATGATGATCACGTCGCCTTCTTGCGCCGCTTCCCTGCCGCTGGCGCAGGCTTTACCTCCTGCCTTTACCAGCGCTTCCGGGATACTCGGTATGCTGTACAGGAAAACTTCATGCCCCGCACGAATCAGGTTCTCCGCCATCGGTGTTCCCATGATTCCCAATCCCACAAATCCTATCTTGCTCATCTTCAGCTCCTCTAACTATCAATGTTGATCTTTGAATTTGTCACGCAAAGACTGCGAAGCGCCGCGAAAGATACCCAGATCGCTGCCGACGGCAACGAAGGTGATACCCATCTCCATATAATGCCGTGCGTCGGCTTCGACAGGCGCCAGTATGCCGGCTGGTTTTCCATGCGCCTGCGCGCCAGCGACAATCCGACGCATGGCTTCCTGTACTTCCGGGTGCGACGGATTGCCCAGATAACCGTAACCGGCCGCCAGATCTGACGGGCCAATGAAAACACAATCGACGCCTTCCACTGCGCAAATTTCGTCGATCGCATCGACGGCCTTACGGTTTTCGATCTGGACAATCACCGCGATGTTGTCGTTGACGAGCTTGAAGTAGTCGGCAACCGTCCCATAGCGGTTGCTGCGCTGCGCAACCGAAACACCGCGTATGCCTTGCGGCGGGTAGCGCGTCGCCGCCACAGCTCGCCGCGCGTCGTCGGCCGACTCCACGAAGGGCACCAGGAAGTTGTAGAACCCCGCGTCGAGCAGGCGCTTGATCATCACCGCGTCATTCCATTCCGGCCTGACGACCGGTGCGCTGGCGCTGTCCTTCAGGGCCATCAACTGCGGAATCAGCGAGAGAACGTCGTTCGGTGCATGCTCGCCATCGAGTAGCAGCCAGTCGAAACCGGCCAGCCCCATGACCTCGGTGGTGATCGGGCTGCCCAGCGAACACCAGCAGCCGATCAGCTTCTTGCCGGCGATGAGGTCACGGCGGAATTGATTGGGAATCGGGCAATACGGATCGATGTTCATGAACACTCCTCAATGATTCAGCGCACCAGGCACGGGCGCTTATGGTCGAATTTCCAAGTAGGAATCAGGAATTGCATCGCCAGCGCGTCGTCGCGCGCGCCGAGCGCCTTGGCCTGGTAAGCCCGATGCGCCTTGTCCACCTCGGCCATATCGATTTCGAGGCCCAGGCCGGGCTTGTCCGGCACACGGATCAGACCGTTCTGGATCGGATAAGGCTCCTTGGTCAGACGTTGCCCCTCTTGCCAGATCCAGTGCGTATCGATAGCCGTGACCTTGCCGGGCGCCGCGGCGCCAACGTGCGTAAACATGGCCAGTGAGATATCGAAATGGTTGTTTGAGTGCGAGCCCCAGGTCAGACCGAACATCTGACAAATCTGTGCGACACGCACCGATCCTTGCATTGTCCAGAAATGCGGATCGGCAAGCGGAATATCGACCGACTGCAACTGGATGGAATGCGCCATCTGCCGCCAGTCGGTGGCAATCATGTTGGTCGCGGTGGGCAATCCCGTGGCGCGCCGGAATTCGGCCATCACCTCACGGCCCGAGAAGCCGTCCTCCGCGCCGACCGGATCTTCCGCATACGCCAGAACGCCATGCTTGTCGCGGCATAGGCGGACAGCCTCGGGCAGCGCCCAGGCTCCGTTTGGATCAAGGGTAACGCGTGCCCTGGGAAAACGTTCGTGCAGCGCGACGATGGCTTCCATTTCCTCATCACCTCGAAACACGCCACCCTTCAACTTGAAATCGTTGAATCCATAACGTTCGTGGGCCGCTTCCGCCAAGCGGACGATATCCTCCGGCGTCATCGCTTCCTCGTTGCGCACGCGGAACCAGGCATTGTCGGCGTTTGGCTCAAAGCGATAGTCCAACGTGGTCCTGGCGCGGTCACCGACGTAAAACAGGTAACCCAGAATTTCCACTGCCTCGCGCTGTATGCCTTCGCCGAGCAGCGCCGCGACCGGAACATCCATGAACTGTCCGAGCAGGTCGAGAAGCGCCGACTCGACAGCAGTGACCGCGTGAATGGCGATGCGCAGGTCGAAAGTCTGCAAGCCGCGGCCACACAAATCGCGATTCGCGAATGCGCCTCGCATGGCGTTGAGGATGGCGTTGTACTCGCCGAGTGTCTTGCCGATGATCAGGGGACGCGCGTCCTCGATGGTCTGCCGGATTTTCTCCCCGCCCGGTACTTCACCGAGACCGGTATGACCGGCGCTGTCTTTCAGGATGACGATGTTGCGGGTGAAGAACGGACCGTGCGCGCCCGACAGGTTGAGCAACATGCTGTCCTGTCCGGCCACCGGGATAACCACAAGTTCGGTGAGGGTCGGCGCGCCGCCGATCCTCTGTTGCTCTAAACTCAATTGCCCCTCCGCAAACGATCTGTTCCAGGCGAATCTTTCTGCTTCTATCCGTCCTGTCGATTGGATTTATCTCATACGTCGTCTGATGACATGGTTCGCAGTATAATGACACAAAAGATAATTGCAAGAGGATCTTCATGAACACGTTCAAGGTACCCGCCCTGCCACGCCAACGCCCGGTAAGTCTGGCGCAGGAAGTCATGAGCGACCTGATGGACAAGATCCGCGGCGGCCAGTATAAACCCGGTGAAAAATTACCCACCGAACCGGAAATGATGGTCGAGCAAGGCGTCAGCCGCACGGTCGTGCGCGAGGCAATTTCCCGTTTGCAGGCGTCTGGCCTGGTCGAAACGCGGCACGGTGTTGGTACCTTCGTCCGGCCGTCCACCAATTCCCCCGCTTACCCGCTTGACTTGTCTACCCTGGTCACGATCCATGATGTGCTGAACATGCTGGAATTGCGTATCAGTCTGGAAACCGAGGCAGCCGGCCTTGCCGCCATGCGGCGAACAGATGAGCAGTTGCAGTGCATGCATGAAGCAGTGCTTGCCTTCGAGGAAGGCGTCAATCATGGTGGAATGTCGATCGAAGCCGATTACCAATTTCACCTGCAAATCGCCCTGGCTACGCATAACAGGTATTTCGAGGATTTCTACCGTTACCTCGGTACGTCGACCATTCCGCGAACCCGACTCGACACCTCGCAATTTTCGGCGGAACCCGGCAAAAGTTACCTTTTCAGCACGAATCGCGAGCACGAGAACATTCTTGACGCCATTGCACGCCAGGATTCGCAGTCCGCAAGCGCAGCAATGCGCATGCACCTCTCCAATAGCCGCGAGCGCTTGAAACGTGCCGGTGAGGCACGTCCCAAAAATGACTCGTAATATGATGTGCCAAACGCGTAAGGTTTGCACGAAACCACACCACTTGAGATCAGTCGTCCTATGACTACGCTTTGTGTTCCGTAAATCGTCCGAATAGGATTGCTTCGATTGCCGGCTAGCTTTCCGGGATGAGAGTGGGAGCTACCTATTAAACAGCGCGTAATCTGGGCAGCGGTCACCGCCTCATTCATGGCGTGGCAGGCGCTTCAAAAATGGCCTACGATTCAAAAGTCGATGCCTTGACACTGATGACGATCCACAACAGCAAAGGGCTGGAGTTTGAACGCGTTGTCATGATCGGCATCGGGCAGATGAATGATGATGAGGCCGAGCGTCAACAATCGGCGCGATTATTGTATGTGGGCATGACACGGGCACGTAAATACTTGCTGATGACAAGTTCCGGAAACAATGAATCAAAACCAAGTCGGACGCTTCGGGTTGATCCCTGATCTCTGGATACCTCTAAACCTTGTACTGTCCAACCGCTTTCTGCATCCGGTCAGTGACGGCGCGCAGGGTTTCCGATGTCCGGGTCGTCTCGCCCGCGAGGTCAAGGTTCTGGTCGGTCATCGAGGCGACCTGTTCGACGCTTTGCGCCATGACGGTCATGGCGGCCTGCTGTTCATCGGAAGAGTGGGAAATGTCGCTGACCATCATCAGCGTTTTGGACATCTGCGCGTTGATTTCCTGCAAGGCGTTTTTCGCGTCCTGCACGAGTTTGACGCCATTTTCCACCTGCTCGGCGCCGGAACGCATTCCGCCGACCGCGTTGGCGGTTTCTTCCTGCACCGTGTCGATCATCTTGCTGATTTCCTCGGTCGCTCCGGCGCTGCGCTCGGCCAGTTTGCGCACTTCGTCGGCAACGACGGCGAAACCGCGCCCCTGCTCGCCCGCGCGTGCC
Organism: Betaproteobacteria bacterium; assembly: GCA_025997075.1. Classification (GTDB taxonomy): domain Bacteria; phylum Pseudomonadota; class Gammaproteobacteria; order Burkholderiales; family Rhodocyclaceae; genus Propionivibrio. Next base: position 16,961 of record BNUC01000034.1, read on the forward strand.
GCTTCGATGGCGGCGTTCAAGGCCAGCAGGTTGGTCTGGTCGGCGATTTCCTTGATCGTGCCGGTGATGCGGGAAATTTCGTCGGATTGCGAGGAAAGGCGTTCCACCTGCGCGGCGGAAGTTTTCACGGTCTCCGCCAGTTTCAGAATCGTCTCGCACGCGAGATCGGCCAGTTTGACGCCGTTGTTTGAGGCTTCCGAAGCGACTTTTGCCGCGTCGCGCGTCTCGCCCGCGTTGCTGGCCACTCCACCGATGGAGGCGGTAATCTCCTCGATCCCCGCAGCGGCGGCGGCGGTGGCGCTGCTTTGCACCTGCGCCGAGTCGTTCAGTTTGACCACGCTCTGACCCACCACGTCGGCGGAATTGAGCACCGCCAGAGAAGCGTCTCCCATGCCCTGCAAGGTCGCCTGAATCCAGGCCGTCAGCCGGTCAAGACGATGCATGATGTCACCGAGCCGGTCGGGACGCTCGCGCGTGAGCCGGGAACGCAGATCGCCGCTACTCAAAAGATCGTCCAGATAGCACGTCACGCTATCCAGATCGCGGAACAGGCGCGGGCGGAACAACAGCAGGAAATTGAGGCCGGCTAATACGCCAAGACCGCCCAGTATCCAGAATACAAGCGACGGCAACGCACCCGGCGCGCAGATGGAAACAAACAGCGCGGCGCCCATGAGCAGCAGCAGGATACCGGCCAGCGCCGTCTGGAAAGCCAGACTGTGCAAAAAGACGAGCGGAGAAGGTTTCGCCGGTATCACGTGTCCCTGCTCGATGCGGATGGATTTATCGCCTTTTTTGAGACGTTGGTAGATGGCTTCCGCCACCTGTATTTCCTCGCGGGTCGGACGGCCGCGCACGGACTGGTATCCGACGATCTGACCATCCTCGCGCACCGGTGAGGCATTGGCGATAACCCAGTAAAAACCGCCGTCCTTGCGACGGTTTTTTACCAGCGCGCGCCAGGGTAATCCGGCTTTGAGGCTTTTCCACATGTCGGCAAACGCTTCCGGCGGCATGTCCGGGTGCCGGACAAGATTGTGCGGCTGGCCAAGCATTTCTTCCCTGGGATAGGCGCTGACATTGGCGAAGGCATCGTTCACCTCGACGAGAATGCCTTTCAGATCCGTGCGCGAGTAAATGAATTCACCTTCCGGCAGGAGGGTTTCAACATTGGTAATAGGCAGATTCGTTCTCATGAGGTCTACTCACCGATAATGATTGGAAAAAGCGTATCAGATTCGTACCACAGGCAAAGCGCCTGTTTAATTTTTACTTTTTGAATCCTGAATCATAGACGTTTTCCGCTTGTCCGCAAGCAGGATGAGGGTGTTTTTGCGTGTTTTTCCCCTGGAAGAGCTTACACTGTGGTTTTTTGTCGCGCCGGAACAGGTGTCAAGTAATAATAGGGACACCCATTAGCCTGCGTGTGTCAAGTGAGAAAAACTTTCACACAGCGGCGTTAGCCGCCGATTCTACTAATCTTTTCCGTTCCGCAGGTACCGATCACGCCCGTTTCTTCAAATCATGGCTGCGACGAATCGCGCCAGACACCCATCAGGATCAAGCGAATGACAAGGTATCCGTCTCTCGCCCTGGTGGCCAGGCCGCCCCGGAAGAACGTTGGCGCCACAGCGTGTCCAAGGGGTTCATCACAGAACCGTGGCTGCCGGGTGTTCCGGCTCCAATCCCTAACGGGCTCACGTTGTGGGCGATCCGCTTTCCTGCCAACCGGTGACAGCGACCGGCGTCCAATTCAGACCGCTGGCTTGCCATCCAGTCCCCAATCCTGGTTCATCGGCGCCGTCGTAACTCATAGAGGTAAGCCCCCGGCTCTGCCGGGGGACTCACCAAGGTTTGACCTTTACGACAGTCGGAAAGATGTTTGAAACAGAGAATGAGTTATCTCCCACGAAGTTGCGAAGTGGTTTACGCAAGTGAGATACATGTTGAAAAAGCACAAACCTTTTGCCGCGAAGCGGCTCATGGTTTTGAAGGCGCCTTTGAGGCGCTAACAAATGAAGGCCTCCGGCTTTGCCGGAGGATTGTTACTCATGTTTTTTACAGTCGACTGATATGACCGGTTGCTTCCTTCTCTGATGTTGTTTGACTCTTTTGTTGATGTGTTCAAATTGTGCATTTCTGTCGGGATGATTCGCTCCTTCGAGCACTTTCTTGTTCCCCTGAAGACGGTAGCCCAGTTCCGAAAGAATGCAACCCACCGTGACGTGACTGATTTTATGTCCCAGATTTTTTAACTCGGAGGCCAGGTTTCTCAGACTTTTTGTCGTCCAAAGAAGCCTTGATTCCGGGTCTCCTCGGGTCGTGGATTCAACAATCTTCTTTAGCGCCTCAACCACTGTCGGGTCATTTTTGTCTGTCTTTTTTCGTCCGCCTCCCGCCTTCCGGATACGCTCCGGTCTTTCTGTCAGGGGAAGAGAATCTTTCGCAAGTTCTTCAAGGCCCCGTTTGATTTCGCGATGAGATACGCCGGTTGCTTTGGCTATTTTGCCCTGGGTTCCGTACTCCCTGCCAACAACCATTGCCGCGGCAACTAATCGACGAGTCCTTTCATTCAGGTGAGGACGTAGCAATTCAAAATCGATGGGAATGGCATCCATGTACGCCATAATACCAAACCCATCAAAGATTATATAGTTATTTTTTTACAAAGCCTTACTTGCGTTACCCCGCCATAACCTATGGCTTTTGCCTCGTTGGCTAGATACAGTCGCCTCTGCCTTTCATCTAATAAGGGCAGTGTCTGGCGGATTCTTTCTGTTGAAGCACTATTCATGCCTTCAGCCTGGTCGGGGAAACCGCGGGCGACTGATAGTCGTCTCTACAGCACTTTCCCCGGATTCATCAGACCGCGCGGGTCGAGCGCCTGCTTGACGGAGCGCATCATGGAGAGTTCGACGGGGCTTTTGTAACGCTGCAGTTCTTCGCGCTTGAGCTGGCCGATGCCGTGTTCGGCGCTGATGGAGCCGCCCAGCGCGTGGACGATGCCGTGCACGATGCGGTTGACCTGGGGCTGCGCGGCGATGAAGGCGGCATTCTCGCCGGCTTCGGGCTTGGACTGGTTGTAGTGCAGATTGCCGTCCCCGACGTGACCGAAGGCGACGATGCGGATGCCCGGATAGGCGGCGCGCAGCGCGGCGTCAGCGCGGTCAAGGAACTCGCCGATGCGCGAGACGGGCACCGAGATGTCATGCTTGATGCTGATACCCTCGATTTTTTGCGCCTCGCTGATACTCTCGCGCAGCGTCCACAAGCGTTCGGCCTGCTCACCGCTTTGCGCCACCACGGCGTCGGCGATGCTTCTGCTTCCGTTTTTTTCCAGCGCGTCTTCGAGAAAGCCTTCCAGCGACGCGCGCAAGGCATCGTCCGCATTGTCATCCGCATCGTCGTAGTCTCCCGGCCCCGACAGCTCGACGAGCAAATACCAGGGGCTGCTCGCCGACGGCGCTTGCGCCCCGCGAATGTGTTTTTTCACCAGACCGAGCGAAACCTCGGAGACCAGCTCGCATGCGGTTAGCATCGTGCCGAACGCCGCCTGAAACTCGTTCAGCAGACGGATGGCCGACTGCGCCGAGTCGATGGACAACCAGGCCGTCGCCTTCGCACGCGGTCGCGGGAAAAGTTTCAGAACCGCCGCCGTGATCAGGCCGAGCGTGCCCTCGGAACCGATAAATAATTGCTTCAAGTCGTAGCCGGTATTGTCCTTGCGCAGCCCGCGCAAGCCGTCCCATATCTCGCCGCCGGGCAGCACCACTTCCAGCCCGAGCGTCAGCTCGCGGGCGTTACCGTAACGCAGCACCTGCACGCCGCCCGCGTTGGTCGCCAGGTTGCCGCCAATCTGGCAACTGCCTTCGGCGGCCAGCGAAAGCGGAAACAGCCGGTCAGCCGCCTCCGCCGCTTCCTGAACATTTTGCAGAATACATCCCGCCTCGACGGTGATCGTATTATTGGCAGTGTCGATTGCGCGGATCGCGTTCATCCGCGACAGGCTGACCAGCACTTCGCGGCCTGTCGTATCCGGAATGCCCGCGCCGCAGTGACTGGTGTTGCCGCCCTGTGGCACGATCGGCGCGCCGGCCCTGGCGCACGCGCGCACCACGGCTGAAACCTCGGCGGTATTCCCCGGACGCGCGACGCAACGCGCCACGCCCCGATAACGTCCCCGCCAGTCGCCCAGATAAGGCGACATGTCGGCGTCCGCCGTCAGCACGTTTGCGGGACCGACGATAGTTGAGAGGGTGTCGATAAGATCATCCATTTGCTTTTACCTGTTAATTCTTTTTGGAGAAAAGTGGCTTGAGCAGAAGCCAAGTGACGTACAGGCATAGAGCCGCGACAAGCAAATGCCCAATACCCTCAGCCGGCCCCTGTACACTCTCTGGCAACAAGGACAGTAAGGACGTAATCCAGTTTTCAATTTCACAAAACAATCGCCCTCTGCCATGGCAAACTTTAATTCTGAATGTAAACTTATCAGCCGAAAACAACGGTAAAGTTTTAGCCGCGACTAGATAGAAGAAAAATACAAATAGCAAAGCACCTGCCACGCGAAGAAATGGACGTATACGGTAATCGGGAACGGCAACAGGCGGCCACTGTATTGGTGGGAGCTCAAGTTTGGGGGGGAGCTTAAATTTACTCATGGCGTATCCGCCAATTCCGTATAAAGATCATGCTCATCCGCATCGACCACGCGCACGCGCAAAAAGTCCCCCGGCTCGGCTTCAAAATACCCATCGACGAAAACCAGTCCGTCGATCTCCGGCGCGTCGGACGACGAACGGGCGATTACGCCTTCGTCATCGACTTCGTCAACCAGCACAGTGATTTCGCGGCCGATTTTAGCGGCCAGCAGCTCGGCTGAAATGTCTTCCTGCACGTCCATCAGGCGACGGCGGCGTTCGTCGCGTATTTCGTCCGGCACGGCGTCCGGCAGCGTGTTGGCCGCAGCGCCCTCCACCGGCGAATAGGCGAAACAGCCGACGCGATCGAGACGCGCTTCCTCGATAAACGCCAGCAGTTCCTCGAACTCGGCCTCGGTCTCGCCCGGAAAGCCGGTAATGAAGGTACTGCGAATCGTGATATCCGGGCAGATCGAGCGCCAGGCCTTGATGCGTTCTAGGTTGTTCTCAGCGCTGGCCGGACGCTTCATGGCCTTGAGGATGCGCGGGTTGGCGTGCTGGAACGGAACATCGAGATAGGGCAGGATTTTGCCGTCAGCCATCAGGGGAATCAGCTCGTCCACGCTCGGATAGGGATAGACGTAATGCAGGCGCACCCAGATACCCAGGCCGGCCAGCGCCTCGCACAGTTCCTTGAGCCGCGTCTTGATCGGCCGGCCGCCGGCGAAACCGGTGCGGTACTTCATGTCGAGGCCGTAGGCGCTGGTGTCCTGCGCAATGACCAGCAGTTCGCGCACGCCGGCCTCGGCGAGATGTTCCGCTTCCCGCAACACCTCGCCGATGGGGCGACTGACGAGCGGCCCGCGCAGGGAGGGGATGATGCAGAAGGTACAGGAATGATTGCAGCCTTCGGAAATTTTGAGATAGGCGTAATGCCGCGGCGTCAGCCTGACACCCTCGGGCGGAACCAGGCTCAGGAAGGGATCGTGCGGTCGCGGCAGATGCGCGTGCACATGCTGCAAGACTTCTTCCAGCGCATGCGGCCCGGTAATCGCCAGCACGTTCGGATACGCCTTGCGCACCTGTTCCTGTTTCGCGCCGAGACAGCCGGTGACGATGACCTTGCCATTTTCCCGCAAAGCTTCGCCAATTGCGTCGAGCGATTCCTCAACCGCCGCGTCAATGAAGCCGCAGGTATTGATGACCACGAGATCGGCCCCCGCGTAGGTCGGCGAAATCTCGTAACCCTCGGCGCGTAAGCGGGTCAGAATCAGTTCGGAATCGACCAGCGCCTTCGGGCAACCGAGGGATACGAAGCCGACATTCGGCGCTTGTCTGGAATCGGTCATCGCAAAATTAAATCGCAGCCAACGAAACAGGGGACAAATGAAAGTGGCGAGCCTTACCCCGGCACTCGCAATAAATGGCTGTGGCTGCTTCCTTCCGGACCTGACCAGGTTCACCACCTTGCGATGCGGGGAGACCCGCCGAAACGAATGCTATCACATCAACCCGTGTCTGTTCAGGCAGACAGAACCCATCGGTGTTATATTTATCAGGATTTTTTCCGCACTGAGGAATCCCACGTGGCGCTCTATTTTGATGTTCTCATAATCGGTAGCGGTCTGGCAGGGCAAGCGGCGGCCATTCGTCTTGCCAATTCCGGCGAATCCTGCAAGGTCGGTCTGATCAGCAAACGTACCCTGGAGGACAGCGCTTCCGCCCGGGCCCAGGGCGGAATTGCCGCCGTGCTGGATAACAAGGATTCCATCGAGGATCATATCCGCGACACCTTCATCGCGGGCGCTCACCTCAACGACGCCAAAGCGACGCGACTGGTCGTCGAAAACGGCAAGCGATCCATCGATTGGCTGATCGAACAGGGCGTCAAGTTTTCACGCGACGATACCGGCTATCACCTGACGCGTGAAGGCGGCCACAGCACGCGCCGCGTAATTCATGTCGCGGACGCAACGGGCTTCGCGGTGCAGGAAACGCTGACCAAACTCGTCCGTCAACACCCGAATATCACGGTGCTCGAACATCACATCGCCATCGACCTCATCACCGGCGACAAACTGGGGCTGCCGGAAAACCGTTGTCATGGCGCTTATGTCCTTGACAACACCAAGGGAGAAGTCGTCACCATCGGCGCGCCGTACACCCTGATCGCCACCGGCGGCGCGGGGAAGGTCTACCTTTATACGACGAGCCCGGACACCTCGTGCGGCGACGGCATCGCCATGGCCTGGCGGGCCGGATGCCGGGTCGCCAACATGGAATTCATCCAGTTCCATCCGACCTGTCTTTATCATCCGCAGGCCAGCTCTTTCCTGATCTCCGAGGCCGTGCGCGGAGAAGGCGGCTTATTGAAGCTCCCCGACGGAACGCGCTTCATGCCGGAACACGATTCTCGCGCCGAACTTGCCCCAAGGGATGTCGTTGCGCGGGCCATCGACTTCGAGATGAAAAAACGCGGCCTGGACTGCGTTTACCTGGATATTTCGCACAAGCCGGCGGAATTTCTCAAGGAGCACTTCCCGAACATCCTGGCGCGTTGCGCCGAACTGGGCATCGACATCACCCGCGATCCCATCCCGGTCGTCCCGGCGGCGCACTATACCTGCGGCGGCGTCGTCACCGATCTCTCCGCGCGCACCGACATTCCCGGCCTCTATGCCGCCGGGGAAGCCTCATACACCGGTCTGCACGGCGCCAACCGGCTGGCCAGCAACTCCCTGCTCGAATGTCTCGTCTATGCGGAAGCCGCCGCCAATGACATTCTCTCCCAACCGAAACGGGAGACGCTCGCCTTGCCCGAGTGGGATGAAAGCCGGGTGTCGGATCCCGACGAAGAAGTCGTGATCGCGCACAACTGGGATGAACTGCGCCGCTTCATGTGGGATTACGTCGGCATCGTGCGCACCACCAAGCGCCTGCAACGCGCCCAGCATCGCATCCGCCTGCTGGAGAAAGAAATCCACGAATACTACGCGAACTTCCGGGTCTGCCACGATTTGATTGAGTTGAGAAATCTGGTGGTGACCGCCGATCTGATCGTCCGTTGCGCCCTGAAACGCCATGAGAGCCGTGGCCTGCATTTTTCCCGTGACTACCCGGATTTGCTGAAAACGGCAAGAAACACCATCATCAGAAAGCAGGATCGGAACCGTTCGCGAAATTGAGTCAGAATAAGTCAAAAACAGCGAAAAATGGCAGACCACTATTTCCGCCTATTACCCCCAAGCGAATCATCGTTTCCCCCGATGCCTCGCTTCACGCGGCAGATCCGTTTCTCTGAAATTTTCAGAGCTGTTTTCCTGGACGACAAGCACCGGAAGGGCTACCTATGTCAATTCGTCTGCGGCTTATACTAACTTTCTTTGTCAGTCTGATACTGTCATGCGGCAGCATATCGTTAATCGTGTTTTTCTTTGTCAGAGCCGCCTCCAACGAATCATTTTTAGAACTTGCCGTGAGCCAGCTCGACCGTGTAGAGGAGCGTATCGACACCTTTATGGAACCGGGCATCATGAGCGTCAAATATCTCGCGGGAACAGATTTAGTGCGAAATTCCCGCGGAAAGCTCACCAGCTATCTCGATACGACGGAGCAGACGCCCCTGCTCTATGCCAACCACCCCGAATATGAACGGCTTATCTACGACGAATTCCTGCATAACTATAATTACAACGACAACTACGACCTCGTTTTCATGGCGAACAACGATGGGCAGTATACCCAGTCCCCCGAGGGGAGATATAAAGCGGCGGGCTATGACCCAAGGAAGCGCTCATGGTACAAGGAGGCGATGGCGAATCCCGGCGACGTCACGATTACCTCGCCCTATTTGACCACAGGCGCCGGTGTAGTTTGCAGCATATTGGTCAAGACCTTCGACGAGCAGGGCGAGCCGCTCGGACTGCTCGGCGTTGACTACACGCTGCAAAGCCTTACCTCCGACCTCTATGCGCGGCGTATCATGAAAACCGGCTATCTCGTTGTCTTTGACGCAAACGGACGGATTATTTCCGACGGTCATCACCCGGAATATACGGAAATTGAGCCGAAGGACTATCCAGAGCTTCGCAAGGCGATCGCTGCCGCCGCGGACGGGACGATGGAAGGTATCGGGGAGCGCGGAATCGACGAATATATCGTAATCAAAACAATGGGCTCTATCGGCTGGAAAATCGCCGTTATCTTTGAAAAGAACGAGCTTATGGAATCACCCTATTCCCTGCTGCGAATCATATTGCTCACAACGGGTGTTATTTTCGTGCTGGCGTTTATCGCCGTGGCTCTCATCGCCAGAGGCATCGTTCACCCGATAGAGGATTTGATCGACGCCTCCGCGATTATTTCAAGCGGAGAATACGAAAATTCAGAAACCGTGCGGCAGGAGCTGCAAAAAAAGTTAAGCGTAACGGGACACGGGGAGAGCAAAAAACTCTCGGTTGCGCTGGAGCAAATGCTCAAAACCCTTCAGGATCGAATCGAACGCGCTCAACAGGCAAGCCGGGCGAAAAGCGATTTTCTCTCCAACATGAGCCATGAAATCCGCACACCGATTAACGCGATCACCGGCATGACCACCATCGGCAAGCTGGCGGAAACGATAGAGCGAAAGGACTACGCCTTTGAGAAAATAGGCGAAGCCTCAACACACCTTCTCGGCGTTATCAACGATATTTTGGATATGTCCAAAATCGAAGCCAACAAACTGGAGCTTTCACCCGCGAAATTCAGCTTTGAAAAAATGCTCCAGAAGGTCGAGGACGTTAACATTTTCAGGGTTGACGAGCGCCGCCAGAAACTAACAATATCGGTGGATAAGGCCATACCGCGCAACTTAATCAGCGACGATCAGCGGCTCACTCAGGTTATAACAAATCTTTTAAGCAACGCGATTAAATTCACGCCAGAGGACGGCGCAATACAAATCAACGCCTGCCTTGAGAGCGCCTGCGGCGACGTTTGCACAATCCGGATAGACGTAACCGACACCGGCATAGGTATCAGCGAGGAGCAGCAGACAAGGCTCTTTCAATCCTTCGAGCAGGCGCAGAGCAGTACTTCCCGCGAATTCGGCGGCACGGGACTCGGTCTTGCCATATCCAGGCGTATTGTCGAGATGATGGGCGGACGTATTTGGATTGAGTCCGCGCCCGGCGACGGCTCGACCTTCTCCTTCACGTTCAACGCCGTCGCCGCCCAAGACGACGAACCCGAACGTAGCGATGAAAACGCGGCGATCGACGGCGACCCATCCGATGAAACGAACATTTTTAAGGGTTATCGTATTATTTTGGCGGAGGATGTCGAGATTAACCGCCTGATCGTGCTCGGGCTGCTTGAGGAGACCGGAATCGTCATAGATTGCGCGGAAAACGGCGTTGAGGCGGTTGAGCTCTTTGCCGGGAATCCGGCGCAATACGACATGATTTTCATGGATATTCAAATGCCGAAGATGGACGGTTACGACGCGACAAAAAGTATCCGCGAGATGGACCTGCCGTATGCCAAGGAAATCCCCATCGTCGCCATGACAGCTAACGTGTTCAGGGAGGACATCGAAAAATGCCTCGCCGTGGGCATGAACGGCCATGTGGGCAAACCCATAGATATAGGCGAGGTATTGGAAAAGCTAAGGACTTTTTTGAAGCCGAGGAATTAAGCTGTTACATTCCCAACCTGAACACATAAGGCATGGTTCCAATTCGGGATTTTTTCTGGTCGCATCGTGATTTGTAGCTGAAAATGACGCAACCTGTCGTGGTCGTGGCTGATAATGGAGTTATCACACACCGTTACCCCAGTTTTGAGAATCTGGCTCAGTAAAAGGCGCAACCATGCTTGGAGCAATCGTTGGTGACATTGTAGGCAGCCCCTATGAATTCGACAGGGGCAAGAAGTCCACCAAGTTCGAGTTATTTAGCGAGGAATCGGATTACACCGACGACTCGATCATGACCTTGGCGGTCGGGCAAGCCCTGATGGATGTGGCAGGCGACGAGCGCAAGGCAAATGCCGCGCTGGTCGAAACGATGCGGGCGTTCTATCGGCGCTACCCGCGGCTATGGCAATCGGTTTGTGGACTGGCTGGAAGCAGAGCATCCGGCGCCCTATGGCAGCTACGGCAACGGCTCCGCCATGCGGGTTTCCTCGGCAGGCTGGTTGTTCAACACGCTGGAAGACGTGGAGTATTGGGCGGAGATTATCGCCAGAGTTACCCACAATCATCCCGACGGCATCAAGGGCGCGCAGGCGACAGCCGCCGCCATCTTCCTCGCCCGAACCGAAGGGGCGGATAAAGCCGCTAAAAACAGGCTGCGAACCTATATCGTGGACAGATTTGGTTACAACCTGTCGCGCACCATCAAAGAGATACGCCCCGATTACTACCATGTCGAATCGTGCCAGGAGAGCGTTCCCGAAGCCATCACCGCCTATCTGGAATCGAAGGACTTTGAACATGCCATCCGACTGGTCGTTTCTCTGGGCGGCGACACGGACACCCTCGGCGCCATCACCGGCTCCATCGCGGAAGCCGCCTACGGTGTGCCCGAAAACATCAGGAACGAGGCGCTGAAACGGCTGCCCGCACACTTGCGGAAAGTGTTGGACAGGTTTTTGGTAGCGCAATTATGGTCATTACTCGCGCCCTACGCCGACTTCTTCGCCTCTCGACCCAAAACGCCGTTTGTACATCCCTTTTATACGGTCTACGACGAACGTATCTCCGCACTCGAACACCAGTTTTATGCTCACAACATCATGGATCATGACTATGATGCAACCCTTGAACGCTACCATGTTGAAAAGCTTAGCGAGGAAATCATTGCGTCAGCGAACATCGAGTTAATTCGAGCCATGTTCACCCGCATCTTCCGAGGCGAACGCTTCTGTACAGGGACAATCGCTTCGGTACTGGAAAAAGGATTCTTCGACAGCCTGACGTTGCGCGTCAAGGCACTGGCTGAACGCAGTGAATGATGACAAAATAACTCGGATACCGATTTCACGGTTAAAGTAGGAAAAAAAACCGGGGGTGCACCACTATTTCATTTTGTTGCGGTTCGCTTTGCTCACCACAACCTATGCGTGCTCAGTTTACCAAGCGAGAACTGTCATCATGGTGACGCGCTCGATGGCATTGCGCTTTCTCCTCATCGAAGCAACTGGCACTCAGATGTCGTCGATAACCTTAGCCGGTGAAGCGCCGCAAGCCTCACACCACAGAATGAAGTCCAGTACGTCGATGTAGCGTTCTCCACGCTCCAGCTTTGAGACATAGCTCTGACCTCGCGCAAGTTTATCGGCAAGCTCCTCCTGCGTCAGACCGCTGTCCAGCCGCGTCTGCCGTAAAACTTCCCGAGCCTTTTCATAACGTTGTGCATAGAGCATGTCTCATGGTAAAGTCCGAATTAGAATAGTCCATTTCGGACTATTTGCCACATGAAAACGAATTTTGGCGGGCACATCCCACGGTAAGTCAGGAAAGAAGGTTCGTATGTCTGGGAAATGTAAATTCTGTGGTTCGTCATCGTATGGATCATGCTCAAAAAGTCCGCACAAGCACCATGAGCATCATGATGATGAAAAGCACTGCGTATTTTGTGGTTCCAGTTCTTACGGTTCGTGTTCAATAAGTCCATACAAAACCCATAAACACGGTAGCGGAAACAATAAGTGTATTTATTGCGGCTCGACCAGTTCCGGGTCATGTTCGAAGAGTCCGCATGGCAAACATGAAAAATAGCCTCTGCGCAGCCCGTGCCGACATGTGGCAATAAAGAAGTCAGGTTTGTAATTTAATCTATAGGTGACATTGATGGACTCGAATACAGAGAAAAGTGCATATCCCGATGTTTTTCTGAGCTACCGCCGTCATGGAGGTAGCGCCATCGCTATATTGTTGAAACGTCGTTTAGAGGAAGAATTTGCTGTTGTCGATTCATTGCCACAAGATCAGCAAAAAGCAGAATTGAATATATTCCTTGACACAGAGGCACTAGAGAGCGGGAAATTCGCCGAAGTAATTGAAAGTTCGATTAAAAAATCCAGCAACTTTCTGTTGCTTCTAACTCCTGGCTGTTTGCTCAGGTGTTTTGAAAATCCGGAAACAGATTTCATCTTGCGTGAGATATTAACCCGGCAATTCAATAGATTCATTAAGCGGCATATTGAATTTTTGGGTGTTTGAAATAAGCCATAACCCGTTTGGGTTGAAGTTGCAATTTCTTCATGGCTCCCCGTACTTTTGACTCCAGTTCATCCCGGTTTCTGGCAGGTTTTCGACCATGTACCAAGCCTTTCAGATCGCCATTCAGGTATTCATCAGGATTCAGTTCCGGTGAGTAAGACGGCAGGAAGAAGAGTTCGATTTGGGCTTTACGGTCTGCCAGCCAGTCACGTACCTTGTTGCTGTGATGCACTTTCAGATTGTCGAAGATCAGGAAGATTTTTTTGTCTGTGTCCTGAATCAGACGCGTCAGGAAACGTATCAGTACCGGCGTCTTCAGCGTTTCGCGGTAAAGCATGAACCGCACTTTGCCCTGATTGCTGACGGTCGAGATCATGTTCATGGAGAACCGGCTCCCTGGCATGTATTGGACAGGCGTCTTGCCTGCGGGCGCATAGCTCCGCCCATGTTGGCAGTCGCTACGAATGCCGGTCTCATCGCCCCAATGTATCTCCCCGCCTTCTTCCTTTGCCTGCCGGGAAATATCCGGGTACTCGT
>BNUC01000035.1 GCA_025997075.1 Betaproteobacteria bacterium
GCGGGTTACAGCCGATTTACTGGCGGAAGCGGTGAGATTCGAACTCACGGACGGTTGCCCGTCGCCGGTTTTCAAGACCGGTGCAATCGACCACTCTGCCACGCTTCCTTGTATGCGTTACCATGGCGCCGGTTATATGGCGGGCAGTATGATACCATGTCGTCCACGTGATTCCCTCTTGCTTGTAACTAATGGGGGATTCGGTAGTCTAACGTGTTGTGATGGCTTTAATTTGAATGAAGGAGTGGTTCATGCAAAGACAATTTTCGATGGAGCGTCAGGCAACACAGGCAGGCGCACTGCAACAGAACCGGGTGTTGCGGAATACGTATCTGTTGCTCGCGGTTTCCATGATTCCAACCATCGCGGGCGCTTACCTGGGCGTCAGCACGGGGTTCTCGCTTTTCGCGGGCAGCCCGATGGTTTCTTTCCTGCTGTTTCTAGGCATTGCTTTCGGGTTTATGTGGGGAATCGAGCGGACGAAAAATTCCGGGATGGGCGTTGTGCTCCTGCTGGGGTTCACGTTCTTCATGGGGCTGATGCTTTCGGGCATCCTGCGGGTGGCGCTTGGATTTTCCAACGGCCCGGCGCTGATCGCTACAGCCGCCGGCGGGACCGGTGCGATCTTCTTCACGCTGGCCGGAATCGCGACCGTGACGAAAAAGGATTTCAGCTTCATGGGCAGGTTCCTGTTTGTCGGGCTGGTGGTGATCCTGCTGGCGATGCTGGCGAACATTTTCTTCCAGATTCCCGCTTTGTCGCTGACGATTTCGGCGGTGGCGATCCTGCTTTTCTCGGGATACATCCTTTACGATATCAGCCGGATCGTGAATGGCGGCGAGACTAACTACATCACGGCGACGCTCGCGGTCTACCTGGATATCTATAATGTCTTCGTGCATCTGCTGCATCTGCTGATGGCGCTCTCGGGCAGCAGGGATTGATTCAGAATTCGTAACAAAAATGCGGCGGGCAGCTTGGCTGCCCGCTTTGCTGCATTGCTGCAAGCTGTGGGTAGTGCCTGGTCGCTGCTGGTGGAACTCTTTCATCTGGCGTGTGTCACAAGAAGCTGTTATCGGAAGTCAAATTGAAAGCGCGGCAAGGCGCCGTTATAAATTGAGCTTATACTTATGTGCCCTGGATATGAAAGCCAGGGTTTAAGAATCGCAATAAATGTCTGGAAGGAAAATTCATGAATACCGCAGCAGCCGTAGTTGAAATGCCGATGCCCTTCGTCTTCACGGATAGCGCGGCCAGTAAGGTCAAGGAGTTGATCGAGGAAGAGGGCAACCCCGACCTGAAATTGAGGGTGTTCGTTACCGGGGGCGGATGTTCTGGTTTCCAGTATGGCTTTACCTTCGATGAGGAGGCCAGTGAAGACGATACGTCGATGGAAAAGAACGGCGTCACCCTTTTGGTCGATCCGATGAGCTACCAATACCTCGTCGGCGCCGAAATCGATTACACGGAAGGGCTTGAAGGCTCGCAGTTCGTCATCAAGAATCCCAACGCGACCTCGACCTGCGGATGTGGGTCTTCTTTTTCCGTATGATTGGCTTTCAGTAGGTGTGAAAAAAGGCGACGATCCGACAATCGACGATCCGTCGCCTTTTTCATGAATTTTCTGAACGATATTCAGCCAGTCGCTTATTCGATCGAAGCCATCGTGACTTGCCTTGCCAGGTCAAGCTGAGCAAACAGTGGGACAGTTGCCGTTTTGAAGCTGGAGAGTTGTGTGCTATCCAGGGGGGGCGCGTCGGGTAGCGATACCGCCGCCGGATTGACCTGCCCTCCGTTGACACGGAACTCGTAATGGAGGTGCGGCCCTGTTGCCAGCCCGGTTTGTCCCACGAAGCCGATTGTGTCGCCCTGATTGACCCGCATTCCTTTACGGATTTCCGGAGCGAAGCCTTTCATGTGTCCGTATGCGGTCGAATATTGGCCCTGATGCTTGAGAATGACCAGATTCCCATAGGCGCCCTGATTGCCAGCGAATTCGACGGTACCGTCAGCGACAGCACGTATAGAGGTTCCGATAGGGGCTCCATAATCAATCCCTTTGTGCGCGCGGTTGACCTGCAACAAGGGATGAAACCGGGCATTTGAAAAACCCGAAGTGACCCGTGAGAACTCCAAGGGCGATTTGAGAAACGCCTTGCGCAGGTTTTGACCCTCGCTGCTGTAATAGCCGCCTTTACCCTCTTCCGTCTGGAACCAGTACGCTTGGTAGACATTGTTGTTGTTAACGAACTCGGCGGCAAGAATGCGACCGCCGCGAATGTGCAGACCGTTGTGGGTCAGTGACTCGTAGACGATGGAGAATTTGTCTCCTTTACGCAGATCACGGTAAAAATCAATATCGCTGCTGAAGATTTCCGCAAGCTGAGTCGCGATGGCATCCGGAATTCCGGCATCGTCCGTGGCGCCGAAAAGCGAGGAGACGATTTCACCGGAGGAGACGTGAATCTGCGTGATCAGGGTTCTTGCCTGTTCGCTGACGATGAATCCGCCATCTTTCCTCTCGACGAGCAACATGGCGTCCTTGCCATTGATGGGAAAGTAAAAGGCGGTGAGTCGCCCGTCGTGGCGAGTCCTCGCGGTAACCGTTTTCCCCGGACGCAATTGACGCGAGATAAGGCTTGCATCCGGATTATGACTGATGAAGGCAAGCGCTTCCGGATCATTGATTCCCAGGCGGGAAATCAGGCTCGACATCGTGTCTGAACGTCGAACACTCTCTTCACGCACGAATTCAGCTCCGGCGACGGCTGAATCAATCGGGACAGCCTGGATGGCGGGAGGCAGGGCAAGTTGTTCGAGGAAGACCGTCCGAACAGGGGCAGGCGTGTCATCCGTATTTGATACGATAGCCGACGCGGTAACCATCCCCAGCAAGGCTACGCTTCCCAAGCCACCGAGAACCCATGGATGACGCAGCAGGTTTTTGAACGCAGGCCGGGAAAGCGCGAACACGTCTTTGCGTGGGGAGGCATTTGAAAATAATTCCGCGCATCTGGCAAAAAAGCTTACCCGGAACCAATCCCGCCGGATGAAAAACTCACTGAAAGTCCGGGCAAGCGTCCGGGCAAATTTAGCCTGGTCATTCCATTTATCAGTCATGGATGAACTTCTCACGAAAGCGGGAAGAGAAAAACAGAATTAAATCACATAATCCCAGAAAACGTCCTGTTTGAATTCGATAGTTTGTTCCTGTTTTTTCGCCATGAAATGCAGTTGGGGATCCTTGATGCTGACCCGCGTCTGAGACGGCACGCTCTGGGTGATGAAAGCGTTGGAGCCGACGATTGTACCCGCGCCGATAACTGTTTTGCCGCCAAGGATGGATGCGCCGGAATAAATGGTGACATCATCTTCAATGGTGGGATGGCGTTTCTGACCGTTCAGCGATTGCCCGCCACGGGTGGAGAGCGCCCCCAGGGTGACGCCCTGGTAGATTTTGACGTGGTTGCCGATGCGCGTGGTTTCGCCGATCACCACGCCGGTGCCGTGGTCGATGAAAAAATGATGCCCGATGGTCGCGCCGGGGTGAATATCGATGCCGGTCTGGCTGTGGGCGCATTCGGTCATCATGCGGGGCAGCAAGGGCACTTCCAGTTTGTGCAGCTCGTGCGCGAGGCGGTTCACCATGATGGCGTACAGACCGGGATAGGCGAGGATGATTTCGTCCTTGCCGGAAGCGGACGGGTCGCCATCGAATGCCGCCTCCACATCGCTCGCCAGGAGTTTACGGATGCCGGGAATGCTCGCCAGGAAACTGCAGACGAGGCGCTCGGCATTGTATTCACAGGTGATATTCTTGTAGGCCAGCACGTTGAGGATTTGCTCGTGCAGCGTGCTGGCGATGGCTTCCAGCGGTTTTTCCGACCAGGGAAAGCGTGGCGCGTCCACCGCGACCTTGCCGAAAAAACCGGGGAAAATCAGGGCGCGCAGGGCGCCGATCAGTTCGGCGACGGCGCCGGCGCGCGCGCAGTAGGGCGATTCCGGTCCAACCAGTTCCGGATATTCCTCGTAGCTTTTGAGAAGGTTCTCGGCGAGCATCTTGAAACGCGTTCCGGGAAAAGGTCTGATGGAACTCGCGGGCTGGGTAGTCATGATATTTTCCGAAGGAAATGAAAAACCCCTTGCCCGGTTTTTACCGGGCAAGGGGAGGAGCAACACTTCAGTGCGTCAATTGCCGCAAAGCCTGCGCCAGGGCGTCGATTTCTTCCGGCAGGTTGTAGAACGCGAGCGAGGGCCGCACCGTGGCTTCGAGTCCGAAGCGGCGCAAAATCGGCTGGGCGCAATGGTGCCCCGCGCGCACGGCGATTCCGGCGCGAGCGAGATGCTGGCCGACATCCTCGACGGAATGACCGTCCAGGATGAAGGACAGCACGCTGGCTTTCTGCGTTGCGGTGCCAATCAGGCGCAGACCGGGAATTTTGAGAAGCTCTTTCGTGCCGTAGGCCAGAAGCTCATGCTCGTAACGCGCGGTATGCGGCAGACCGAGCGAAGTCACGTAATCGATGGCCGCGCCCAGGCCGACCGCGTCGGCGATGTTGCCGGTGCCCGCTTCGAATTTTTCCGGCGCTTCATGGTATTGCGTGCGCTCGAAAGTCACATCGGCGATCATGTTGCCACCGCCCTGGTAAGGCTTGGCCGCTTCCAGAAGCGCTTTCTTTCCGTAAACCGCGCCGATGCCGGTCGGCCCGAAAATCTTGTGTCCGGAAAAGACAAAGAAATCCGCGTCCAGCGCAGTGACATTAACCGGGATATGCGACACCGATTGCGCGCCATCCACGAGCGTCGGCACGCCGAAACGGTGAGCGATGGCGATGAGCTCCTCGACCGGCAAAATGGTGCCGAGCGCGTTGGAGACCTGCGCGAACGAAGCGAAGCGGGTGCGCTTGTTGAACAGGCGCGTGTATTCCGGCAGGATAATCTGCCCCGTGTCGTCGACCGGCGCGACCCGTAGCACCGCGCCCGTTTCTTCGGCGATGAGTTGCCAGGGCACGATGTTGGCATGGTGTTCGGCGACCGTCAGGATGATTTCGTCGCCGGGTTGCAGGTTCGGTTTGACGAAGCTCTGCGCCACCAGATTGATGCCTTCGGTGGTGCCGCGCACGAATACGATGTTGTCCTTGCCCGGCGCACCGAGGAAGCGGGCGATTTTTTCACGCGCGGCCTCATAAGCGTCGGTCGAACGCGCGGCCAGCGTATGCGCGCCCCGGTGCACGTTGGAATTCTCATGCTCGTAGTAATGGACAAGGCGATCGATAACCTGCCGTGGACGCTGCGTGGTCGCCGCGTTATCCAGCCAGACGAGTTGTTTTCCTTCTACCCGTTCGGCGAGGATGGGAAAATCAGCGCGGATTTTCGACAGCGAAACTTCGCCCACCCGCGGTATACCTGCGGTCGCGGCGGAGGCAGAAGGCGCCACCGGCAGCTCCGGCGTGTAAAGCGGGGCGGCCGGGAAGGCTTTCGGCACCACGGCGGGGCTATACGCTGCCGGGGTTTGAGAAGACGATGCCGCCGTCGGTGGTGAGAAAGCAGGGAAATACCCCGACCTCGCGATCCACGCGGCCAGCTCGCGCTCGTCCGGCAGACCGTAGTCCTTGGGATTCGGCCCTGCGTAGGCCGGGTTCGTGGCGACTGTCATTTCTGGTCTCGGTCGTAATCGAAGTATTCGCCGATTTCAACATCCTCCAGCACCGCGAGCGCGTCGTCCGCGAGGACAGCCGCCGAGCAATAGAGCGATAGCAGATAGGAAGCCAGACCGTTGTCATCGATACCCCGGAAGCGGACGGAAAGCCCGCGCGCCTGTTCGCCCGGCAAACCGGCCTGGTACAGGCCGATGACGCCGCGCTTGTTTTCGCCGGTGCGCACCAGCAGGATGTTCGTCTTGCCTGATGAGCTTTTCGGGTTCTTGAGGCCATCGACGAAAAGCTTGTCCGTGGGAATCAGCGGGATGCCGCGCCACAGCGTGAACACGCCGCCGGCGATTTCCGTCGTTGGGGGCGGCACGCCGCGCCGGGTGCATTCGCGCTGGAAGGCGGCGATCGCCTTGGGGTGAGCAAGGAAACAGGACGGCTGTTTCCAGACCCTGGAGAGCAGTTCGTCGAGATCGTCCGGCGTAGGCGCGCCGTTACGGTTACGCGGCTTGACGCGCTGGCTGTCCGCGACGTTCTTCAGCAGGCCGTAATCGTCGTTGTTGATGAGCTGGCTTTCCTGACGTTCCTGCAAGCTTTCGATGGCCAGCGCGACCTGTTCACCGATCTGGTCGTAAGGCGAGCTATAAACGTCGGAAATCCGGGTGTCGACGTTCAGGATGGCGGAAATGTTGCTCAGGTGATATTCACGCGGCCTGGTCTGGTATTCGACGTAACCTTGCGGGATGTCGATTTTGCCGGGATCCTGGCTGCACAGGGCGTCGAGCGGCGTATCGCCTTCAACGACCCGGTTGACGCGAAAAATGCCCGCGTCGAGTCCCTTGAATTCCAGGAAACGCGCGACCCAGCGCGGCGTGATGGCGCCGAATTGCGGACGGGTCTTGGTAATGTCGGCAAGCTGGAAGGCGGCTTCGCGGCCCAGCGCGTTGAGTTGATTCTTGTCTGTCATGATGTGTTTCTCCGTAAAAAGTAAAACAAAAAACTCCGCTTAATATTGCGGCAAGCTTGGGTCGACATCCCTGGCCCAGGCGTTGGATCCGTCCTTGAGGTTAAACATGCGCCCGGTGTAACCGGCGTCCCGCAGGGCGCGGATGGCGTAAATGCTGCGTTGTCCTATCTTGCAGATGAATACGGCGTCGATCTCCGGATTGAATTCCTCCTTGCGGCGTATCAGTTGCCCGAAAGGAATGGCTTTTGCGCCCTCAAACTGGAAGATGGCGCGTTCGTGGGGCTCGCGCACATCAATCAACTGGATGCGGTCGCCCGCGTCGAGCCGCGCTTTCAAATCACGGGCGCTGATGGCCTTGACCGGAACTTCGGCTTCCTCGCGCTTCAGCCCACAGAATTCCTCGTAATCCACGAGATCATGAATCGTCGGCTGTTCGCCGCAGATCGGACACGCGGGTTCCTTGTCCAGCGCGAGTTCGCGGAATTTGAGCTGCCAGGCGTCGAACAGGAGCAGGCGGCCGATGAGGCTTCTCCCCTCGTGCTCGTCCGCGTCCACGATGAGCTTGATGACTTCGTTCGCCTGGATACAGCCGATAATGCCGGGCAACACTCCCAGCACGCCGCCTTCGCCGCACGAAGGCACGAGTCCCGGAGGCGGCGGCGCGGGATAAAGGCAGCGGTAGCAAGGCCCCTTCTTTGCGTAAAAGACGCTTGCTTGTCCCTCGAACTGGTAAATGGAACCGTAAACGGTGGGGATGCCCAGGAGCACGCAAGCGTCGTTAACCAGATAGCGGGTCGGAAAGTTGTCGGTGCCGTCCGCCACCACGTCGTAATTGCGGAGAATTTCGAGAGCGTTGGCGCTGGAGAGCCGCGTATTGTGCGTAATGACTTTGATGTCGGGATTGATGCCCCGGATGCGGTCGCGGGCGGAGGCCACCTTGGGGCGGTCGATGTCGCGCGTGCTGTGGATGATCTGGCGTTGCAGGTTGGAGGCTTCGACCGTATCGAAATCGACCAGTCCCAGCGTGCCGACCCCGGCGGCGGCAAGATAGAGCGCCAGCGGCGCGCCCAGCCCGCCGGTACCCACAATCAACACCTTTGCGGCTTTCAGGCGTTGCTGTCCTTCCCAGCCGACTTCCGGCAGGATCAGATGACGGCTGTAGCGTTTGACATCGTCGCCGGAAAGTTCGGCCAGACGGTTTTCGGGGATAAGACTCACAGGCGTACTCCCAAAGGCGCTCCTCCGGCGATGGCGGGCACCAGCGTCAGGGTTTCGCCATCGGGAATGGCGGCCTCGACGCCACCGGCGTTACGGACGTTTTTTCCGGCAACATAAACGTTGATGAAGGAACGCAGCTTGCCTTCTTCCTCAAACAGATGCGGGCGGATGTCGGGATAGAGATTCGTAAGCGCGGTAATCGCCTCGCCCACGGTTTTAGCTTCGACCGCGATTTCCGATTTGCGCTCGGTGAAGGCGCGCAGGGCGCTGGGGATCTGGATCGTGACGGACATGATTCATTCCTTTATTCAATGGGTTCAATCGGTTCGGTCTCGAAACGGCTGCGATCGAGCTTCAACTCCCAACTCGTGAGTTTCGCGGCGCGGCCTTTTTCGACAGCGACAATGATGTAAGCGTAAAACGGCAGGGCGTATTCACGGTCATACTCGGAAGGCTCCGCCGGATGGTCGGGATGCGAGTGGTAAAAACCCAGGACATCCCTGCCTTTCTGCCGCGCCAGTTGTTCGGCGCGCATGAAGTCATCCGCTTCGATGCGGAAACGGTGATATTGCTCGCCGTCATCCCGCGCGTTGTCGATGGGCAGAATCTCGTCTACCTCGCGCACGTTCTCATCGTCGATCTGACCGAGCAGGACGCCGCAGCATTCGTTCGGGTAGGTTTTTTCGCCTTCGGCGCGGATGGCCGCGTCCAGCTTGCGGGGAAGGCGGATCATGCCGGCACATCCCAGAAAGGCGCGGAGGCGTAACGCAAGCCGCCATCGCAGAGGATCGTGACGATGACGGAACCGTAGGGCAGCACTTTGGCGAGCCGCAGCGCGGCCTGCACATTGGCGCCCGAACTCACGCCGACGTACAGCCCTTCCTCGCGCGCCAGCCGGCGGGTCATGGCGTAGGCTTCATCCGTGCTGACCGGCAGCACGCCGTCGGGCAGCGATTCATCCAGAATGCCCGGCTTCAGGGTGGACGCCATGTGTTTGGTGCCTTCAATGCCGTGCATGGGCGAATCCGGCTGCACCGCGAACACCTGAATCGCGGAGTTGAACTCCTTGAGCCTTCTCGCCGTGCCCGTGAAGGTGCCGGAAGTCCCGGTGATCGCGACGAAATGAGTGACGGCGCGCTCCGTCTGTTCCCAGATCTCCACGGCCGTTGTCTCGTAATGGGCGCGCCAATTGGCGGGATTGTTGTACTGATCGGGGAAAAAAATACTTTCGGGGTTGGCCTCGGCCGCTGCCCTCGCCGCAAGATAAGCGCCATCGGAGCTTTCCAGCGGATCGGTTTCCACGATGCGCGCGCCGTAGCTTTGAATCATGCGTTTGCGTTCGGGGCTGGCGTTCGCGGGAATGTAAAGCGTCACCGGATAGCCCAGCACCGCGCCGATCATGGCGAAGGCGATGCCCGTGTTGCCGCTGGTGGCGTCCATGATGGTCCTGCCCGGCGTGAGCTTGCCGGTGTTCAGCGCGTCCAGAATGATGCCCTTCGCGGCCCTGTCCTTGACGGAACCGCTGGGATTGGCGAATTCCGTCTTGGCAAGCAGGGTCACGCCGGGCGCTTTCGCCGCGATTTTATCCAGCCGGACGAGCGCGGTATTGCCGACCATGTCCAGAATGCGAGTATTGATCCCTGTCATTTAAGCCTTGTGTCTATGAATACACGGTCTCCCGACCGTTTACGTAATCGGATGAATTTGGAAACCATAATGATAATAGACTCGCTCGGCCATGCTTAGACGATTTCACTCAAAGCATATACTTTCACTGACTAAACAATGGCAGCCAAGCATGGGCAGGTTTAGCCTGTACAGACTGTCCATCAGTTTCTTTCGACCCTATGAACGGTATAGACCGCAGGTTCTTTTATCGCCTCGTTGTTGTTTCAATCCACGCGCCCGCAAGGGGCGCGACAGCATCGTTTAGTCCTTCGTCTAAATCCTTCTTGCCGTTTCAATCCACGCGCCCGCAAGGGGCGCGACGATGATACGTGATTTGATGGTCGCGCCAGGCGGGGGTTTCAATCCACGCGCCCGCAAGGGGCGCGACGCAGTATTTTGACCTTTCGCGCATCGAGCGCCAGCGTTTCAATCCACGCGCCCGCAAGGGGCGCGACCAGACGGGTAACGCCCAGGTACGGGCGCCCCAACTGTTTCAATCCACGCGCCCGCAAGGGGCGCGACCAGACGGGTAACGCCCAGGTACGGGCGCCCCAACTGTTTCAATCCACGCGCCCGCAAGGGGCGCGACGTTTTGCAGCATTCGCGGCGGCGTCCTGCGATTCATTGTTTCAATCCACGCGCCCGCAAGGGGCGCGACGATGCCTGTGCCATCGTTATAAAGACGGCAATGATGTTTCAATCCACGCGCCCGCAAGGGGCGCGACGCGCCATTCTCACTTCCCTCACTGGAGTTTAATCATGTTTCAATCCACGCGCCCGCAAGGGGCGCGACCCGCCGCAATCAGGACGGTTCGAAGGTCTTCAAGAGTTTCAATCCACGCGCCCGCAAGGGGCGCGACCCAATCAAACAACACTTCCCGCGAGATTTTCAGAGTTTCAATCCACGCGCCCGCAAGGGGCGCGACTCGGCACCGGCGCATGGTCCATGCAGTAACCAATGTTTCAATCCACGCGCCCGCAAGGGGCGCGACAAGACAGTCGCTCCCGTGCCGTCGTCGATCGGCACGTTTCAATCCACGCGCCCGCAAGGGGCGCGACAAGACAAGGGGAAACACGGAAATCCTATACCGCTGTTTCAATCCACGCGCCCGCAAGGGGCGCGACCATTACAACTCTAGCGACCGGGATATCACGCAGGGTTTCAATCCACGCGCCCGCAAGGGGCGCGACTCGACTCACCAGCGCGGCAACGCAGAACTCCATTGTTTCAATCCACGCGCCCGCAAGGGGCGCGACCGTGCCAATCTAACACAATGATTTTGAATCGAAAACTCCTTGCTTTTGGCGAACTTGCCGATATTGACATGCTTTTTTTCTGTCTGATTTTTAAAGAGCACAAAAAAGATGCAAAATATCAACGACATAGGCAACTGCGAACCTTCCCATGTTTTACCGGATGCTATGGGTTCGCCACAACCGCAGTTAAAAGACCAATGGTCCATTCAAATCAAGCGTGGCTTTGGCGCCAACATGTTCCACTTTGGATTGCCAATGCTTGCCAAGATAGTAAAAACGCAAACTGTCCTGCCCCTGGTCGATCGTATCCAGCAATCTCTGTTTGAGTACCGCCCATTGTGCTGGATCGACTTCGATTTCGAAGACGGAATACTGCACCCTCTGACCATAATCCTGGCAGGCTTTGGCGACTCGGCGTAAACGTCGGTCGCCACCCTCTGTACAGGTGCTGACATCATAACTTACCAAAACCATCATCACCGTACCTTATTTCCACAAGAAGGGGGGATAGGCATCCAGATCGCCCCGCAGATGACGTGCTAACAACTGGGCCTGAATGGCCGGAAAGAGCCCGATGGCGAATTTTTCGTCCAGAAACGCATGGTGCAAATCCTCTTGTTTGCGTTCCTGATAGGCAGTGAGTACTGTTTTACGCGATGTCTCCTTGAGTAACACGGCGCCATTGTCGAATGTTACGAAATCCTGCTCGTTCACTTGTCGGCGATTGATCAGCGACAAGACCACGCGATCCGCCAGCAACGGGCGGAATTCCTCCAGAAGATCAAGCGCAAGACTCGGACGACCCGGTCTGTCCCGATGCAAAAAGCCAACTGCGGGATCAAGCCCCACTGTTTCAAGCGCCGAGCGGCAATCGTGCGTGAGTAGCGTGTACAGAAAAGACAGCAAGGCATTGACCGCGTCGGTTGGCGGCCGTCGGCTGCGGCCATTGAATCGTAAGGCCGGCGCATCTACACGGATCAGGAAATCGAACACGCCAAAATAAGTCTGCGCCGCCTCGCCTTCCAGGCCGCGCAGAACGTCCAGCTCCGTCTCGCTGGACAGACGATCGATGATCCGCCGCAGGCGTTCCCGTGCATGTTCGAGGTTTGCGCGTACATCGCTGTTCATGCTTTCGCCATGATCACGGATTGCCCGCCTGACGACCGCGCGTTGGTTATGTATTTTGCCGAGCAGTACATTACGAACGATTGCTGCGCAGCGGTTGTGATCGTCCGTGCGGCGGTATTGTTCACGCCGTAGCAGCACGTTGCCGGATACAGGTCCTTCCAATCGCGCGAGGAACTTGCCATGAGGGGAAAGAAAACACACGCTGATGCCTTGCTCGGCGCAGTATCCGAGCAAGGGCGGTGACATCAGCACATGTCCCATACATACAACGCTTTCCAGCATATGAACGGGAAGCCGCGCCCGTTCCTGGCTTTCGACTTCCATGACGATGTTGGCGCCGTCCTTCTTCAGCCACGCGCCTTCTGTCGTCACATACAGGGTGTTGAGCAGTTTGCGCATGGTTCAGTCCTCATCACGTATTTGTCGCATCAGCCAAGCGTTGACGTTGTTGGCACGCGCGAGCAGACGGGGCTGGCACAAGTCCAGCAGGGAACAGGCATCACAACGTTTGGCCTCGTAGGTCGCCAAAGGCGTTTGCTCGGAAGAAAACAATTTGTGCGTTCCATTGATGACTTCCAGCGTGAGTTGCCGCAATGCGGCATCGAATGTGACCAAGGTTCGGCGGCGCGGCGTGCCATAGAATAAAGCGCCTTCCTCGATGCTTTGGCCGAACATCCGTTCCAGGCACAGTGCCTGAGCGCATAGCTGTACTTCGTCCGCCTGGTGCGTCTTGGGCTTGCCGCGCTTGTATTCGACCGGGTAGGGATGCTCGCCATTTTCATCAGCATGAAATTCCACCACGTCCGCTACGCCGGCAATGCCAAGTTCCGCATCGGACAATGGCATGGCGGTGACAGTGCGCACGCCGTGGCGGCGCTCAATCATGGGGTTGTCTGCGCGCTCGTGTAGCAAGCGGCCCTCGGCGGTCTGGCGATTTTCCGCCCACTGGCGTTCGATGTGAATCAGGGCGCACTGGCGCGGGCAATAAAAGAAATGCTGGAGTGCGGAGATGGGAATCCGGTCGGGTTCCATGAAGTCAGTCCGGGGAATTCGAGGCGAACACGCTAGCCGGTTCGCTCAATGCCGGAGGGTTCTTGCCCGTTGTCAGGCAAACATTTTCTTTTTTGATACTGGCTTTAAACGATTCCGGTATTTCATCCCACACGAATAAATCCACCCGGAACGGCAAATTGCTATCTTCCAGCGCTTCCCGCAAATCGGCCACTTGCCGTTGCTGCTCCGGGCGAGCGAATACCACCAAATCCAAATCCGAGCGCGGACTGGCTTTGCCTGTGACACGGGAACCATAAATCCAGGTCACGGTTTCCGGCAGATGACGCGCAAGCAAGGCCAGCAGCGTCACGCGTTGCCCGTCAGTGATGTCGATTTTTCCGCTTATGTCCATTCCTTGCCACTCATCACGCAGTACAACGCCACTGCATCTTTGACGAAGCGTTCCATCAACGCCAGCGCCGAACACGCTTTTTCGCCGCTATAGTCGTGCGCGGTATCGATGCGCGCGTCGGCGTAGGAAAGCCATTCGTCGATGTTATCGAACAGCCGGTTTTCGTGAGCAATCCGAAAAATCGGCTTGGGACTATTGGGCATATCCGATACTCCCAAGTCTTCAGCGAGATAACGCTTCAATACCTTCCACGTACAGTCGTAACAGATTTCAAATCGCTGGATGACCGACTCTGCTACGGCTTCCTGCAACAGTGGCGGCAAGGTTTTGTCCAGCGTATGCCAGTTTTGAAACTGCGCGTCCAGATGCGCGATGGATTTCTGGAGTTTGGTGTAGTCGATCATGGCGTGTTCCGGTTGTTTTACAAAAGCTCCTGTACAGTCACACCCGGCGGCAGCGCCTTGGCATCCACCTCGACGCGATAGTCGTCGAAACTGCGCGCGGGACGATCGTCGTCAGTGGCGCGCTCGACTTTCACGGTCTCGAACAATTTGTGGGCTGGGGCATTGCCCATAGCACTTTCGTGTTCGAACACAATCAGTTTCCGAGCCGCCATTTCGCCGCGCGCAGCAGAATGGTCGTGCTCGAACATGTTGCCGAGCGCCTGCCATAGCAATTTCAAATCTTCATCGGAAAACCCGGTACGTTCGGCGAGTTTGGCCGAAACGAAACCATGGGCGCGATAAAGACCATAAGGCAGGATGTGTTTACGACCCATGGTGCGGTTATCACCGCTCTGCGCTTCGGCTTCCTTCTCGGTGGTTACCGCCATGCGGGTAATGGAGATTTCCAGCGGCAGCACCGGCTCGATGGAAGTGGCAAAACCCAGTTGTACCGGCCCGCGTACCTGACCCGCGTTGACGCCGGTGGTCATCACTGCGCCGAAGGTACGCACATCAAAGAAGTTGACACACATCCAAGCGGTGATTTCCCGCGCCTTGGCTTCGTCCTTGGGCAGCTTCTTGTAGGCTTCTTTGGCATCCGGGGGAATGCCGAGCGCTTCCCAGGCTTTTTGGTGTTGCTGGTTAAGAATTGCTTTTTCCTGCATGTAGATAGCGTAACCCGACGCGCTTTCTTTATCGAGCGTCACGAAGTTTCGAATCTTGCGTTTGAGGGCGACGTCGGTCACCAGACCGCGATTGGTTTCCGGGTCAAGGCGCGGCAGATTACCGGCGTCCGGGTCACCATTGGGGTTGCCGTTGGTAACGTCAAAAATGTAAACGAATTCATAACGATGAGCGATGGCAGTCACAGCAAATCTCCTTGGGTGACGGTTTCAGGGGTTTCGCTGTCGGGCGTGGAAGCAGCGTCGCCTTCAGCGTTGCGGCGGGTGAAATGGGTTTTGGACTGGTGGTAGTAGCCGATGGCGAAGCGCCCTTGGTCCTCGATCTTGAGGCTGCGGGGAAATTCCTCGGACAGACCGTTGATGATCTCGCTGATTTCTTTTTCCAGCGTCACCGCCTGACCCGGACGCTCCTTGCGCAGCTTGCCCATATGGTTCTGGGTGTTACGCAACAGCATCGGGAAAATCGAGGCGGGCGTCGCCGAAGCCGCGCCATAATAGCGATCGCGGATCGTGGCGTTTACTTGCCCGCCGAGTGCGCTGCGCTGTACGTATTCCAGTGCAGCGAACAGCCGCCCGAGCAGATAACCGGGCTTGGTGGATTGTTTGTCTAGACTCACTGAAATCTCCTCGTTGAAATGTTGAATTCGCAAGCTGCGCACAAGTACTGCCCGGCAAATCGCCACGCGTACCCCCGAGATGTCGCCATCGGTACGCATACGCATAATCACGTTGGCCAGCAGGCTGCCGGGATAGCGCTGGCCGGTCAGGATGGCACGCATCAATTCGCCCGCCAATTGCGGCGGGATGTCGTCACTCTTGGAGCGACCGTCACGGGAAGGCGCGGTTGCCAGCGCCAGACGCCAGACAGAAGGTTCCACCTTCCAGGGCGATGGTTCGAGGCGTAAATCTTCACGATGCTGAACCAGGCGCCGGGTCAGCACTTCGAGCGTATCCACCTGCCAGAAGCGGATCGACAAGCGAGAAGCATTGGGGGCTAGCCCGAGCACGTACATTCGGGTACCGGGTGCGAGGGTGGGGGCGACATCGGCAAGCGGCTGGCCTTGCGCGATGCCGTCAAGCACCCGGCGAATACGCGCCGCCTCTGCGCTGTCATCGGGCGGAGAATCGAGCAGAGCGGCCAGGAAGTTCTCCGCCTCGGTCGCGCTATTCGCACCATCTTCTGCCTCGGCCCAGAACACTACCGTGGTGTCGCCCACTTGCAAGCGCTGGCGGTTGCCTTCACTACGGCGCAGCAGGTAATTGAGCACGGTGGAATAAGCAAAGGCGGCCTGCTCGGACACAGGCGCGTTATCGCCCTGGTTTTTGCCATAGGACGTGAAGGCATCGAGATTAAAAGATACAATCGAAGCGCCAGAGCTCTGCGCTCCGTTCACGCCTTTGATCGCCGGATGCAAACGCGCAATGGCGCCGGCTGTTCCGCTGACCAGGCAAATTGCTTCTGTACCGGAATCTCCTTCTTCACCCACCAGCAAACGGGCGCGCAATACTTGTGCGGCTTCGCGTTGATGCAGGTACAGATGTTCACCTTGGAAGCGGAATACCACGTTGGCATCGATCATCTCAGCCGGGAACAAAGGCGGCTGGAACTGCTCTGGTGACCAGCGCCGCAGGAAAACGAGCAGGGCCTGCAAACCGGCATCTTGTTCTCCGGCAAGTGCAGCCTCATGCAGCATCTTGAACGCTTCGTGTTCCTTGTCGACACGTTTGCTGGTAGAACTGACGCCAAGTACATAACTGGTTTTGTCCCACAGGAAATTGGACTTGATGCCCACAGTACGCTTCTCTGGCTGGGGTACATCCAGTAGCCTTGGCTGCGGCTTCTTGCCTGAAGTGTCGCGGATGTCATTGACCTGTACCACGCCGCCATCCGGCGCGAGCACGATCTCGTAACTGATTTTCTCCGGGCTATAGCCGTAGGGGGCGATGCCTTCAGCGCCGCGCGCGATCAATCTTTGATAATAACGGGCCAAGGCTTGCAGGATCATGCCTTTACCTCCGCACTCTGCCACGGCGGAACTTCGATTACTCCGCCCTTCATCTGAGCCCGGAAGAAGCGTGGCGTCATTTCCTTGTCGAAATCGATATCGTGCAGCATCCAGCCCAAGTCTTTGTCCATTTCCAATTCGGGCTCAGGTTCTGGCAAATCCGCGCCATCTTCCAGCAATTCAAAGCTGGCCGGGAATTCGCGCACGCCCAGGCAAGGCGCATGGAAACATTGCCCCTTGCGCGCGCGGCGGTTGAAAATGTCCAAGTGCTTGCCTACGGAGTCTTCCGAACCCGCTTTTTCGGTTAGTTCGAAGTGAGCCTCGATCAGATAACGCACTTCGCGCAGCACGGTCGCGGCGCGCTGTTGTCGGTCTTCGTCTACAAAGACGGACAAGCCGGTCGTACCGCCTGCCTTCATCGCCTTCACTACGCTGGCTGGCGACAACTTGCCGCCAACCTCGTTGCGCCGAATGGATTCGAAGCGGATCGGTTTCAATACGTGAATGCGATCGATATGCCATCGGATCGCCGGCTTCCAGTGGATCGCTTCCAGGACGCCACGCGCGGCGGATGGAGTGATAACGTCATAACTGACGCGCTCCACCTTCATTTCCGGACGCGTAAAGCAGGCCCGCTCGCCCCACACGAACAAGCGAATACCAAAACTCATGACGCCTCCCATTCAAACAAAATATGATAATCGGACTTCGCGTTTAATCAGTCCGATTAAAAGAGACTACCAGATCAGCGAGGCGGAATCTAAAAATGTAGAACCATCTCCGCGCAAACCGACATTTTGGTCGTAATAGTCCATCACCGTCAGCGCCATGAACTGTTCCCCCCATTTTTCCGGCGCTACAGGCTGGATTGCGCCCGACGCGTGCAGTGCTTCGAAATCTTTCTTCGTCACTTGCACGAGATAAGGTTGCAGTTTGCGGGCCAGACTGCCGCATTGATCCGCATGGCGTAATGCTTCCAACACCCGGCACGCCTCATCATCATAGGGCACGATTACCGGTATTTGCACGGAGTCGATCATGCGAAACTTGGTCGCAAGAATCTCCATCGGCAGGGCGTCGATCTGGCTTTGCCGGAGCAGATCATGCCGATCCAGCGCCTCCTGGCCTTTTTGCCAGTAGAGTTCGTGGAAATAAGCACGGATTGCATCGGGTGCGAGCAAGGCGTCGCTGCATTGGTTCCACACTGCATCGGCAGCCTGGGCAAACTGCTTGAGTTCCAGCGGCGGCGCCCAATCGGGATTTGCAGGAGAAAACACCAGAACTTCGCTGGTCGCGGCATCCCGGCGTCCTTCGCGATTGCACCTCCCTGCTGCCTGGGCAATGGAATCCAGTCCCGCCTTGGCGCGCAATACGAGCGGGAAATCCACATCGACCCCGGCTTCGATCAGCGAGGTTGAAACCAGCCGGCATGGCCGACCGTTTTTTAAATCTTCTCGCACAACCGCCAAAACCGCGCTGCGATGTTTGGCACACATCAGCGTGGTGAGATGCCGCGCACCGGACAGACCGGCCATGGCCTGATATATCGCTCGCGCATGCTTACGGTTATTGACGATGCACAACACCTGTTCGTGTGCGCGCAAATGCTCTTGCAACGCGTCGTCGTCAAGTACGCCGATGTAGCGTACCTTTACCCGCGCCAACTGGTGGAACAAATCAGGCGGATTGGGCGCAAGTTCACGCACGTTCTCCAGACCGCCTTTGAGTTTTGGCGCTTCCAACACCGGTTGCGTCGCCGTGCACAGCACCACGCTCGCCCGATAGTTGCGCGCCAGTTCATCGATGGCTGCCACTGACGGGCGCAACAGTTTGAGCGGCAAGGTTTGCGCCTCATCCAGAATCACCACGCTGCCCGCGATGTTGTGCAGTTTGCGGCATTGCGATGATCGCGCCGCGAACAGGCTCTCGAAAAACTGAACTGCCGTGGTTACGACGATGGGCGCATCCCAGTTTTCCATCGCCAATCGCAATTTTTCTTGTGATTGGTAGCGCTCGGCCTCGGCATGGGAGATAGTTGGCGCGGTAAAAGCGCTGTGATGTTCCAGTACCGCCGCTTCACCGAGGTCGCCCAATGCCTCGCGGAACACGGCGGCGTTTTGTTCAACGATACTGGTAAAGGGAATGACGAAAATTACCCGTCGCAGACCATGGCGAATCGCATGATCCAGCGCAAAAGCAAGTGATGCGAGTGTTTTGCCGCCGCCAGTGGGGACGGTGAGTGAGAACAGACCGGGAACGAGTTCAGCCTGCTGCCGCACATGGGCAAGAATCTCGGCGCGTATCTGATTGACTTTGGAATTGGCGGTGAAGCCAGCCAGATGCAGATCGAGCCGATTACGTAGTGCTTCGAGTGAAGGGAGATCAGCGTTGCGCGCCGAAGTCTGTTTTTTCCCTTGATCGTAAAAAGCCTCGGTATCGAGGAAATCGGCATCGACCAGACAGGAAAACAACATGCGTACCAGGAAGGCGGCTTGAAACCACCGGTGCTCGCCAGCGAGTTGAAACGGCAAATTCCCCAACTCCGGCAAAGCAATCTCTTGCCGCCATGCCCCAAGTAAAGGCGGCAAACTCTCGCCACGCAGGCGGTCATGCAAGGTGGTACGCTCACCACACTCCAACCCATTCGCCAAGCCTGCATGGTGCCCGGCGATGCCATAGGCCAATAAATATCCCAGCTTGCCGTACCGCTCCTTCGCCAGCATCGCACCACGTGTCGCATGATCGACTCTCAAGGCTGCGCCGGCAATCCGATGCTGAAAATCGTCAGTGTACTTGCCGATGTCGTGCAGCAAACCCGCCGAACGCGCAAAATCGGAAGCATTGAAAATAGCGGCGAATTCTCCCGCGAGTTTACCTACTGCACTCAGATGCTCGGCTAATGGCTGCCAATCGGAACGATCCGGATTAGCCGTCGAATGGGCAAAGAATACTTCTGTCATCCCGAACCCTCATACTCCTCAAGGTTTTAGATTTTGAGCGTAAGCGTTCCCGCTCGACCGTCGATACGCACGCGCATCCCGGTTTTCAGCAGCCGTGTTGCGGCGCGAATACTCATCACAGCCGGGAGATTCAATTCACGCGCGGTGACAGCCCCGTGTGACAGCGGGCCGCCGCTCTCGGTAACGACGCCGATGGCCTGATAAAACAGCGGTGTCCACGCGGGATTGGTGGTTTTGGCGACCAGAATGGCATTTTTCGGGAAGGCGGAAAAATCTTCCGGGCCGTGCACGATGAAGACTTCGCCTTCCACCACGCCGGGGCTGCCGCCCAAACCTTGCCAGACCTCGCCGTCGCCGACGGTTGCCGCCGTCTCGGTTTCGCCATGGATCCAGTCCGGCGTGCGCGCCCGCGCTTGCAGGTAGGCGGCCTTGTTTTCCTGCGCGGCGACGCGGATGGTGTCCAGATCCTTGTTTTCGAGGGCGCTCTCAAAACGGGCGACGGGGCAAAAATAGATATCTGTCGGCTCCGTCAGCACGCCCGCTGCCGTAAGGCGTTCGCCCAGCGCACGCAGGGCGCGACGGAAAGGCAGGGCGAGGCGCGTGGTCTGGTAGTGCTCCAGATCATCGAGTTCGGTGTAAACCCGCGCCAGACGGATGATTTCCTGCACGGCGTAGCGCAGACGTTCCGGCGTCCGGGCGAGCAGCCCGTGTTCGGCTTCAGAGGCGGTGATGCGGCGGGTCCGATCGTCGGGGGCCTCGCCCGAGGCCAGCACCAGCGCTTTTAGCTGGTCGAGCACGGTGTGTGGGGCTTCCACCCAGGTCGGGTGATAGGCGTCGAAATCCAGTTCGCGGTGGCCGTGGCGTTGCAGGAAACGCTCGAATTGCGTTTTGAAGGCAGAAAATTCGCTGCGCGGCGACGAAATGAGGGGCCACAGTTCACTCCCGGTCTGCTCGCCGAAAGCCGCAAACAGGTCGGCGTCGGCGCGGATCTGGCGGGAGAGCGCCCACAGTTCGGCGTTGACCTGCGCGGTCTTGGTGTCGACGCTGGCGAGCAGGGCGTCGAACATGTTCTGCGCCGCGTCCTTGTCCTGCAGCATGAGTTGCAACAGACGTTGCAGCAGCGCGTACAGACTGCGCTGGGTGAGCGAGATGGCGATATTGGGCAGGAAATACTCGCGCCCCAGATCGCGCACGCGCAGGACGTAATCCCACAATTCGGCGAGCGTCTTGTCTTCGGTGGGTTCGGCGAGCAGCGCGCCGATGCCGATCAGATAAACGTCGAGGTCGCGCATCCAGGTGATCGGCAGGCGTTGCACCCAGGCATATTGGGTGGCAAGCGCGGGCAGATGGGCGACGATGGTCTCCAGATCGCCACTCATCTGCGTCGGCAGGCGACCGCTGTAGAGTTCGACGGCGTTCTGGTTGCCATAGATATAGTAATCCTTCATGGCGAACCATTTGTCGCCGAAGGAAGGCAGGCCCATCAGCGAAAATGAATAATTCAACGAGGCATGAAAGCCTTCTTCGACCAGATCCCAGGTCATCGGGGTGACCACGTTGGGGAAGCGTTCGGCGGATTCGTCCCGCGTCCAGCGGGCGGGAATGCGGGTGACCGGGCGGGCTTGCAGCAGATGCAGCTTGCCCTGACGAAAGGCCCATTCGATGTCCTGCGGAAAGCCGAAATGCGCCTCTGCCGCCAGCGCCAGTTCGGCGACAGCCTTGACCCCGGCGGCGTTCAGAGTGGCGGCTTCCTGCTGTGATACGGGCAGGGTGACGGTGGCGGAGCCCGTGCCGGTGCTGATGATGGCTTCCGTCTTGCGGGCGATGACGGCGGAGACCTGTATGCAGTCGTCACGATTGACGCGAAATTCGTCGACCGGCGCTTCCCCGGCCACCACGCTTTCGCCCAGGCCGAAAGCGGCGTTGATCAGCACCCGGTCGAGGCGTCCTTCCACCGGGTCGATGGAAAACGCGACACCGGCGGCTTCATCCGGCGCGACTTCCACCATCAGTTGAATGACCACGGCCATCGCCGCTTCCAGGTGGTCGATGCCGAGCCGCTCGCGGTAGGGCAGAACGCGCTCGTTCCAGAGCGAGGCGTAGCAGGCGCGCACCGCGTCGACAATGGCGGGCAGGCCTTCGATGCCGAGAAAGGTGTCGTGCTGTCCGGCGAAGGCCGCGCCCGGCAGGTCTTCGAGGGTGCCGGAAGAACGCACGGCGACGCGGGCCGCCGTCATTCCCGCCGTTTCCAGCGCGGCGGTAATGCATTCGACGAGCGCCTGCGGCAGCGGCTGCGCGAGCACCAGCGCACGGAGGGCGTCGGCGCTCGCGGCATGGTTGCCCGCGTGGCGCTGCAGAATCGCCCGCGCCTGTTCGGTCAGCGGCGCAAAAAAGGCGCGGTAAGCCTGACTGGTGACGATAACGCCCTCCGGCACTGGCAGCTTTTTCGCCGCCCGCGCCAGATTCGCGCCCTTGCCGCCACTCAAAAACAATTCTCCCGCCTGCGGCGCGGCAAAAGGCAAAACCCAGTCGAAAGCGTTGGTCATGGCAAATCTCCGTTTGAAAACCTGTTTGAATATAAGCGACGTTCCCTTCTTACCATAACGAGTACGCAGCAGGCGAGCGCCGTACCCGCGATCAGGTCGACGCCGTAGTGGTAACGCAGATAGATCGTGGCGATGGTGAGTGGCACAAAAATGAGCATCAGCAGGGCCGCGACGATGCGATAGCCGCGTACCGTGCCCAGCGCGAAAAAGCCCAGCACATAAAGAGTGATGCCAACATGCAGACTGGGAAAGACATCCATGCCGGTGATGCCTTCCGTCACGATGCTGGCCAGCAGGGCGCTGATCGCGCCACCCCGCACAGGGTAAGGGAAGATATCCGGGAAGGCCGCGAAGGGACCGCTGGCCGGGACGAGCAGATAACCCGTGTATCCGACCAGATACATGGCGGAGAGGCCGAGGAAAAAAACGTGTGCTTCGCTGGTTTTGCGCCGCCATGAAAACCAGATCACGGGTAACAGCACGACGAAATAGAAAGCGAGATAGCCAAGACTGACGACTTCCGAGAGCCAGGGTGTTTCCAGCGCCAGAGCGTGTTCTGGCAGGCTCAGTCCACCCCAGAGCGCACGGTCGGCGGCGAGCAAAACCCCGTCGCGGAAGGCGCCGATCCAGAACTGGGCGATGCCCTTGAAAAGCAGAAAAATCAGCCAGCAGGCGGCGAATTGCAGCGTGCCCCGCCAGTGCATCCATGACGCCTTGCGCTGCGCATAAAACAGCCACAGCCACGCGATGCCCCCGACAGGGATGTTGGCTTTGAGCAACGCATCCTCGCCGTGCCAGGCGCCGCTTGCGCCCAAGGCAAAAGCGACGAACAGCAGCGCCGTGAAGCACCAGCCGATGCGGGATTCCATTCGACTCATCGCGCTACCTCTTCCATTTCCAGCCGCCGACGAGCGCTAGCAGCAACGCAATCGTCATGTGCAGGGGAAAACAGCCCCAAAGCACGAGCAGCACGGGCAACCAAACAAGCGCCGTCGCAAAGCCGCCGATGATGCGGAAAAAACTCACCGTATTGCGGCCATCGGCTTTTGTTCCCACATAAGCCCCGACGAGCAGGACGGGGGCAAAGACGAGGCAGAAACACGCGATAAAAGGCCAGACCCACGCCTGACACCCGCAGGCTTTTTTAACGGGAAGGTTCGACGCTTCCGGCAATTGTTCAGGGGTGTTTCGAGCCACCGCCTCCCAATGCTTGAACGCTTGCGCATAAGACGGTTGCAATGGCGATGGCCCCACATCGGCGGCCGCCAGTTTTTCGACGCGGGCAAAAACGTCCATGTCGGGGCAGTTGGGCGATACCGCATCCAGCGCTTTTTCGAGCGCGGCGGCAATGCGTTTTTCCCAGGCGCGGGGGGTTTCGTCCGGGTTTTGCGGCGGCAACACGACGGGCGGGCCGGGCAGGAGATCGACATCGGAACGAAAGCGGTCGGGCACGTGATAAAAAAGCCCCAGGGGCGTCACGGTCAGTTTGACGCCCTCTTCCAGCAAGCGCCGCACGATGCGTGCGCTGCCCGCCTGACAGGGTTGCGGATGCGGTCCCCAATCGCTTGTCCCTTCAGGGAATAGCGCCAGCGTGCCGCCCGCACGCAGGTAATCGCAGGAGGCGACAATCGGGTCGGCGCAGACGCTGCGCTTGATGCCGTAACGCCGTTTATCCTGCGCCCGCACCACGGGAATACCCGCAAACATCAGGCGTAACAGGAATTTGCGCAACAACTGGATGGAAATCAGAAACTGCGCTTCGGGGTAAGCCGCCAGCACGCTATAGCCGTCGATGGCCCCGTTGCGGTGACTGACGAGGATCAGATGCGCGCCTTCAACTTTGGGCAGATCGCCCGCCACACGTATCCGGTGAAAATAAAAGCGTCGCATCAGGACGATGACCAGGCATCGCCAAAGTGGCAGAGGATGAGCGGGATGGGAGGGATCGGGCATGAGGGCGAGGCTTGTTCAGCACGGAGAAGCGCGTGGCGACGGCGCGCAAAAAAGCGGACGCCGCAAGATCACGGCGGAGCAAGTTCCAGATCGCTCGCGGCAGCCCGTCCCAGTACCGCCGGCGGACCCGAACGCGCCAGTACCTTGTCGGCCTCGCGCATGCGCGCCAACACCTTGGACAGTAGCGCCTTACGGAAGCGTTCCAACAATTCCTCGGAAGCGAGTTCAAGCGCGGAACTGTTGATTTCCAGAAACAGGGTCGGTTCGAGCGTTACCACCGTCGCCATGCGTTTCGTATCGCTCGGATGCAAATAGGCCATTTCCCCGACGACTTCCCCGGAGCCCAGCCGGCAAAGCGATCTCCCCTCGACCGACACTTCCACGAAACCGCGGATGACCACGCCGAACGAGCGATGGTTGTCACCTTCCTTGATGAGCACGACTTTGTCCGATATTTCGCGCCAGACACTGATACGCAAAACTTCCCATATTTCGATGTCATCGAATTCACAGAAAAATTCCAGGCCACGCATAATAGTGAAGTGCTGATTGTCCTGCTGCGTGTCATTCTCATCGACCATCTGGTAGCGGACCGTCGACAGATCCTTGGCGAATTCCGCACCGTTGCGATAACGGTTGTAGAGATCCTTCTCCAGCGCCTTCTTCAGGATCGGATCAAGCCCCGTGGGAAGGTTCGGATTGAGGTCACAGACCGACGGCGGGTCCATGTTGACGATCTTGTAGGTAAGCGCCCCGTGGTTGGCGGCCCGGAACGGCAAACGCCCGGTCAGCAACTGGAAGAGCACGACGCCGAGCGAATACAGGTCGGTTTTCTGGTTCAACGGATAATTCTTGATCTGTTCGGGCGACATGTAGGCCGGCGAGCCCACCCCCATGATAAAGGTGGAGTCCCGATTCATGTCCTTGTGCAGGTTGAGCGCCAGTCCGAAATCGGTGATTTTTGGGTTGTCATCGGCATCGACCATGATATTGGCCGGCTTGATGTCGCGGTGCACCACGCCTTGTCGGAAAGCGTGGTCGAGCGCCAGACAGCACTTGAAAATGATGCCGATGGCCCGGTGCATGGGCAACAGGCGGTTGATCGCGCAGTAGTAATCGAGCGCCTGGCCTTCGATGTACTCCATGACGATATACGCCTGATCGCTTTCGATCTGCGCGTCGTAAATCTTGACGATGTTCGGGTGATTCAGGCGCCGTCCGGTCGAACCCTCGATCTGGAACAGTTTGCGCAGGCGACGGGACATCACGGCGTTATCCTCGCCGAAACGGATCAGTTTGACCGCCACTTCGCGGCCCGAATCCGGATCGCGCGCCAAATAGACAACCGCAGTCGCGCCCTTGCCGAGCGTACGAATGATTTCGTATTTGCCGATCTTGTCCATTTGTTTCGCGCTTCCCGTTCCCGTCGATTCTTTTCAACTCGGCAGAATATCGCAATGCGATCGAACCGGCACGGTAAAAATGCGCTTGAAAAGAAAAATTTTGTCCCCAGATAATACGAAGTTTTTCGGGAGACTTACAACATGCAAGAATTTGAGAAGGATATCGTAGCAGAGAATTCCGGCGAGAGTGTGCCGCAAACCCCCGTGGAGGTAGTGGTGGGGGCGGCGGAAGATATGCCGGGCATCGAAGAAATGCTCCGTCAGGCTGAACTGAAGGCGGAGGAGCATCACGACGCCTGGCTGCGCGCCAAGGCGGAAACCGAAAACGTCCGTCGACGCGCCCAGGAAGATATCGCCAAGGCGTCCAAATTCGCCATTGAACGTTTCGCTGGCGAACTTCTGGCCGTCAAGGACAGCCTGGAAGCGGCGCTGGTGGTCGAAAATCCCAGCATCGAAAGTCTCAAGGCCGGCAGTGAGCTGACGCTCAAGCAACTCGTCGCCGCGTTCGAAAAATCGGGCATCAAGGAAATCAACCCGGACGGAGAAAAGTTCGATCCCAACTTCCATCAGGCGATCAGCATGATCGAGTCGGAACAGGAAGCCGGGACGGTCGTCACCGTCCTGCAAAAGGGCTACCTGATCGCCGAACGCGTGTTGCGTCCGGCGCTGGTTATCGTGGCGCAGGCGAAAGCCTGACCCTCTGACCTGAAAACCCCGCTTGAAAACCACACACCCAACCCCAAATAAATAGACGATACATATTGATAACCGGGCGCGTGGCGTGAGGATGTCTGATTCCTCACCCTCGACTCCTCAACTGAAAGGAATTGAAAATGGGCAAAATCATCGGCATCGATCTCGGCACGACCAACTCCTGCGTCGCCGTCATGGAAGGCGGCAAGCCAAAAGTCATCGAAAACTCGGAAGGCGCGCGCACCACGCCGTCGATCGTGGCTTACGCCAGCGACGGCGAGATTCTGTGCGGCGCTCCGGCCAAGCGTCAGGCCGTCACCAACCCGCACAACACGCTGTTCGCGGTCAAGCGTCTGATCGGCCGCCGCTTCGAGGAAAAGGAAGTGCAGAAGGACATCGGCCTGATGCCTTTCAAGATTCTCAAGGCCGACAATGGCGACGCCTGGGTCGAGGCGCGCGGCGACAAGATCGCGCCGCCGCAGGTTTCCGCCGAAGTGCTGCGCAAGATGAAGAAGACCGCCGAAGATTACCTCGGCGAAGAAGTCACCGAAGCCGTCATCACCGTTCCTGCCTACTTCAACGACAGCCAGCGTCAGGCCACCAAGGACGCCGGCCGCATCGCCGGTCTCGAAGTCAAGCGCATCATCAACGAACCGACCGCGGCGGCGCTGGCTTTCGGCATGGACAAGAAGCAGGGCGACAAGAAAATCGCCATTTACGATCTGGGCGGCGGCACCTTCGACATCTCGATCATTGAAATCGCCGAAGTCGAGGGCGAACATCAGTTCGAAGTATTGTCGACCAACGGCGACACTTTCCTGGGCGGCGAGGATTTCGACCAGCGCCTGATCGACTACATCATCGATGAATTCAAAAAAGAATCGGGCACCAACCTGAAGTCCGACGTGCTGGCCTTGCAACGTCTGAAAGATGCGGCAGAAAAAGCCAAGATCGAGCTGTCCTCGGGCCAGCAGACCGAAATCAATCTGCCCTACATTACCGCCGACGCCTCGGGTCCGAAGCATCTGACGATGAAAATCACCCGCGCCAAGTTCGAAGCGCTGGTCGAGGATCTGATCGAGCGCACCATTGAACCCTGCCGTATCGCCATCAAGGATGCCGGCTGCAAAATCGGTGACATCAACGACGTGATTCTGGTCGGCGGCATGACCCGCATGCCCAAGGTCCAGGATAAGGTCAAGGAATTTTTCGGCAGGGAACCGCGCCGGGACGTCAACCCGGATGAAGCCGTCGCCGTTGGCGCGGCGATCCAGGGTGGCGTGCTGCAGGGCGAAGTCAAGGATGTGCTGCTGCTCGACGTGACGCCGCTGTCGCTGGGCATCGAAACCCTGGGCGGCGTGATGACCAAGCTGATCAAGAAAAATACCACCATCCCGACCAAGGCCTCGCAGGTTTTCTCGACCGCCGAGGACAGCCAGTCGGCGGTGACCATCCACGTGCTGCAAGGCGAACGCGAGATCGCCTCCGGCAACAAGAGCCTGGGCCAGTTCAACCTCACCGACATCCCGCCCGCCCCGCGCGGCATGCCGCAGATCGAAGTCACCTTCGACATCGACGCCAACGGCATCCTGCACGTTTCGGCCAGGGACAAGGCCACCGGCAAGGAAAACAAGATCACCATCAAGGCCAATTCCGGCCTGTCCGATGAAGAGATCCAGCGCATGGTGCAGGACGCCGAGGCCCACGCCGAGGAAGACAGGAAAGCGCATGATCTCGCCGACGCGCGCAACCAGTGCGACACCACGATCCATATGGTCAAGAAGTCGCTGACCGAGTATGGCAAGGAACTCACGGACGAGGAAAGAGCCAGGATCGAGGAAGCCATCAAGGAAGCCGAGGAAGCGCATCGCGGCAACGATGTCGATACCATCAAGCAAAAGAGCGAGGCGCTGGGAGTAGCGGCCCAGAAACTTGGCGAAAAGATGTACGCCAAGCAGCAGGCTGAAGCCGGTGCGCAAGGCGCCTCGGCCGAGGCCGGCCCTGGCCCTGATGGTAGCAGTCCCAATGCAGCGGGCGGTGCGAAAGACGATGGCGATGTCGTCGACGCCGAATACACCGAGGTCAAGGACAAGAAGTAAGCCAGAGTCGTCACGGGCGAGGGACGCATAAACGCATCCTCGCTGTCTTTCCTCATTCGGTACTCCAACTCATGGCAAAACGCGATTTTTACGAGATTCTCGGCGTCAATCGGGACGCTTCCGATGACGAGATCAAAAGGGCCTACCGCAAGCTGGCCATGAAATATCACCCGGATCGCAATCCGGACAATCCCAAGGCGGAAGAGCATTTCAAGGAAGCCAAGGAAGCTTACGAGATTCTTTCCGACGGCCAGAAACGCACCGCCTATGATCAGTACGGTCATGCCGGCGTCGATCCCCAGGCCGGCATGGGCGGCGGATTCGGCGGTTTCGGCAGCTCGGGCGGATTTCAGGATGCCTTCGGCGGCATTTTCGACGAAATTTTTGGCGGCAGCGCCAGGGGAGGACGTTCGAACGTCTATCGTGGCGCCGACCTGCGCTACAACCTGGAAATCACGCTCGAACAGGCGGCTTTCGGTACGGAGATGCAGATTCGCATCCCGACCATGGAAGTCTGCGAAACCTGCAAGGGAACGGGCGCCAAGGCCGGAACCCAGCCGAAGACCTGTCCCACCTGCCAGGGCAGCGGCCAGGTACGCCTGCAACAGGGTTTCTTCTCGATCCAGCAGACCTGCCCCAAGTGCCACGGCACCGGCAAATTCATCGCCGACCCCTGCGGTCACTGCCAAGGCGCCGGACGCATCAAGCAGCACAAAACGCTGGCGGTGAAGATTCCGGCCGGCGTCGACGAGGGCGATCGCATCCGGCTGACCGGCGAGGGCGAGCATGGCGTCAACGGCGGTCCCCCCGGCGATCTGTACGTGCAGATCCATCTCAAGCAGCACGCCGTCTTCCAGCGGGAAGGCAACGACCTGCATTGCGAAATGCCCATCAGCTTCAGCACTGCGGCGCTGGGCGGGGAAATCGAGATCCCGACGCTCGACGGCGCGGCCAATCTCAAAATTCCGGAAGAAACCCAGTCCGGAAAAATCTTCCGCCTGCGCGGCAAAGGCATCAAGGGCGTGCGCAGCCATGCCAATGGCGACCTGCTTTGCCACGTGGTCGTCGAAACTCCGGTTAACCTGACCGATCACCAGAAAGAACTGCTGCGCGAACTGGAAGAATCGAGCCGCGACAACGCCGAACGCCACAATCCCCGCGCCAAGTCCTGGATGGACAAAGTGAAGGATTTTTTCGCCGGTTAGACGTAAAACA
Source organism: Betaproteobacteria bacterium (assembly GCA_025997075.1). GTDB lineage: Bacteria > Pseudomonadota > Gammaproteobacteria > Burkholderiales > Rhodocyclaceae > Propionivibrio. The sequence goes on from BNUC01000035.1 coordinate 29,293, forward strand.
TCCTCCGGGAGCGACGGCGTTCCGCCGTCGCACGAGCACAATGGTCAGGACGCCATCGTTCCCGCCTGAGTTCCATCCCTCTCCCATGCGGCCTGTTTCAACCCGTCATTCCTGCGAAGGCGGGAATCCAGAAACATAGCCTTCGACGCACACGTCGCAATTTTCTTCATCGTAAAACTAACTCCGGTTAAAACCCCACTCTTCAGGGCGGTGGGGGGCCATACCCCGGCCTAAAGGCCGGGGTTTCGGCGATCGTTTTGAGAGGGGACGCAAACTCATGGAGAAAAACATGAGCGGCGTTTGCTTTCCCTCGCCCGCTTGCGGGAGAGGGTGCCCCGGCAGGGGCGGGTGAGGGGGGACATGTTCCAGTGTTGTTTCGTGCTGAATTGCCGCCCCCCTCATCCGGCCTTCGGCCACCTTGGCCTCGCACGCTCCGCAAGCGGGGCGAAGGGATTGACCACAGTGCTCCGCAGGAAATATTGTCCATCATTTCAACAACATTCATCGTAAAACTAACTCCGGTTGAAACCCCGCCCTTCAGGGCGGTGGGGGGCCATACCCCGGCCTAAAGGCCGGGGTTTCGGCGATCGTTTTGAGAGGGGATGCAAACTCATGGAGAAACATGAGCGGCGTTTGCTTTCCCTCGCCCGCTTGCGGGAGAGGGTGCCCCGGCAGGGGCGGGTGAGGGGGGACATGTTCCAGTGTTGTTTCGTGCTGAATTGC
>BNUC01000036.1 GCA_025997075.1 Betaproteobacteria bacterium
TTAGATTGAGAAACCTGAAAGAATTATATCTTGAAAAATGCCGTCATCTAATAGAGAGTGGGCTTGACTGGAGTAATCTTCATGGTTTACGTAAAATTGAATACATGGAATGCACTGCCCTATCTAATTTGCAATTTATCCATAAGATGCCTGATTTATATTCGTTGGTGATCATGGGGACAGATGTTCTGGATGGAGATTTAACACCTGTTGTTGAGCATCCCAAGCTTGGGCATTTTGTATGTACTTCTTATCGGCATTTTACACATACCGAAACACAGTTGCGGAAAATATTGGCGCCCAGAAAAAACCATCCTGTATGAAGTCGAATTGGGTCGCAGCCAATGTTATAGCGCTGCAAGAGATTCAGGATCACGAAGAAAAGTTTCATGATCCACGTTTTTATACCTTCCCCGAGGAGTTGTTCTTCAAGTTGCCGGTTTACAACCTGGAAGTAGAGGATTTTCATACTTACTACGATGGCAAACATGGAGTGTGGCTACACAACGCCAATTGTGATATCACCTTGTTCAATGAAAACAGCCCGCATCCAAGGGGCTTGGTCCTGTGTTCGCCGTGCTTGAATTGAGGTTTTGATGAAACGGGTGACCCGCGTCGCATTCTGGTGTCTCGTCGTGCTGTGCGTGTCCTTTGGCATGAGCTTCGCCAGCGCCTCGCTGTCGGGTGACGGAATCGGGAAAATTCCCTGGCACTCGGCGCCACGCCATTCCTCCGGGATCGCCCCGGACCCGGCGAAAGCGGCCGACATGGCCATCGTCCAGGTCTATGCGGCGCCGACTTATGGCTGGCGCGGCCTTGTCGCGCAACATCCCTGGATCATTTTCAAGCGTGCCGGTGAAAAGGCGTTTACCCGCTACGATGTGATCGGCTGGGGCGGTAACAATGTTGTCCGGCGCAACTACGCGCTTCCCGATGGCCTCTGGTATGGGCGAGCCCCCAGGCTCCTCGTCGATCATCGCGGTGACGGGGTCGAGGCCATGATTGTCAAAATCAAAGCGGCGATCAAAAGCTATCCCTTCGCGAATTCCTATCACGCCTATCCTGGCCCCAACAGCAACACCTTTCTCGCGCACATCGGGCGCGAAGTCCCGGAACTCAAACTCGATCTGCCCGCCAACGCGATCGGCAAGGATTATCGCCCGATCAGCAATCCTGTCGGACTTTCGCCGTCAGGCAGCGGCGTGCAGTTGTCGATTCTCGGCCTGTTGGGAGCAAGCGTCGGTCTCCAGGAGGGCCTGGAAATCAACATCCTGGGGCTGAACTTCGGACTCGATTTGAACAGTCCGGGCCTTCGTCTGCCATTTATCGGGCGGATCGGCCTGGATGACACATCGGTATCGGATGCGCCATGAGAGACAATCGACGACGCAATCGCAATATCGGCACGGTCAAACAGGGGCACGGGCAGAATAACCGCATGCGCATTCCGTACAGTGGGCTACTGGACTATACCGAGCGACTGACGGAATATAAAAAAATCACGCATGTGATCAACGGGCATGAATTTATTTTCGTCGTGGAAAAAACCAGGGCGAATTGTTACCACGCTTGTTCGGTTGCCGATGTGGCGTTCATGCTTGCCCATATCCCGGCGGAAGATTATGGCGATTTACGCTATATCGTCTTTCGTCAGCCCAAGCGCAAGGAAGAAATTTTATCGTCCGTATGGGGACGATTGAGGTATTCCTATGAATTTGAAGGTATATGCAAACCTGCTGTCGTGCTCGAAGCATTATCGTTCCCTGGTCAATTGAGATGGAAAAAAAGTCTGACGATTGAAGACAGAAACGAATTGGAACGTCTGAAAAAAGACGGGCACGTTTTTGTCGCCGATAAAAAAGGCTATACCTCCAGCCTGACGCCGGAGACCGTGCGCGCCACGCAACTTTACCGGACCTTGTTGCATGAGCTGGGACATTATGTGCAGTACCGCCAAATCGTGACGGCCTTATTGCCTGAATTCGCGGAAATGAGCGAAGAAGCGCGTGAGAATTATTTTTGGGATAGCGTTCCGTCGGAAGAAAGAGAGAAATTCGCTCATGCCTACGCCGACCGGCTGCGGGAGACTTTGCTGGCGCAAGAGGTCATTCCCTTTCAGTGGAAAGCATGAAGCGGATTTCTTCTGTCGATCCTACCGTGAAATCGTGAATCCGATACTGAAGGCTTTCGGTTAACAATCATCAGGACATTTGAAATGACCAAACCATTTAGCTTTTCAGTCAAGATATTTGCCTTTTTGCTGATGCTTTGTGGCAGTGTTTTTGTTACGCCGCTTTACGCGCACGTCGAGATTTGCGAGGTTTGTATTGCAGATTGGTATCACAAGGATGGCTTGAAATCTTATGAACAGGGTGATTATGCCAAAGCGCTGATACATTATCAGAGCGCTTTGGTCATTTATGAAAAAGTATCGAGCAAGGGGCAGGCCACGACTTACAACAGTATCGCCAGGGTGTATGCGCGTCAGGGCGAGTACGCCAAAGCGATGGAGTGGTATCAGAAGGCTTTAGCGATCTGTGAAAATGTGCTGGGCAAGGAATATTCTGTTACGGCGACGACCTACAACAATATCGCTGGAGTGTATCAGAGTCAGGGCGACTACACCGAAGCGCTGAAGTGGAATCAGAAGGCTTTGGCGACTCGTGAAAAGTCGCCGGGCAAGGAACATCCTGATACGGCGACAACCTACAGCAACATCGCCGAAGTGTATCAGAGTCAGGGTGACTACACAGAAGCACTGGAGTGGTATTGGAAAGCTTTAAGCATTTATGAAAAAGTTTCTGGCAAGGATCATCCGGATGCAGCCAAGACCTACGACAGTATCGCCAAGGCATATGAGAAACAAGGTGAGGCTGCGAAAGCGCTGGAATGGTATCAGAAGGCTTTAGCCATTTATGAAAAATTGCTGGGCAAGGAACATCATGCCATGACTATGAGTTTTTATATCAGGTTTCATTGTTCTCGCGGAGATCGTTGCAATTATTATTGTATTGTCACGGATAATTGCGATCGTTTCGAACCACACGAACCTCCCGATCCTACCGAACGAGTAAGAATTTTTAGCCCAGGGAAGCAATACTATGAAGAATATCTTGGAAAATTCAAGGCGGCTGTCGAAGAACAAAGAAAACAGCCGGATTATCTTTTGAAAAAAGAAACGGCGGATATGTTGGTTCGCCAAGGGGCCATGCATCTTAATCTGAAAGAATATGATAACGCTATCCGTGTTTTTGATGAGGCTCATGAAATCTATCAAAAACTATTGCCAGAGACCGAGTTTAATATTGCGATGTTGTATTACAACCAGGGTTGCGGATTTTATAGTCAGAGTGATTACGCCAAAGCGCTGGTGGAATATCAAAAGGTTTTGGCGGTTTTTGAAAAGATGAAGGGCAAAGAACACAGGGGTACAGCAGAGATATCCGACCTCATTGCCAAAGTGTATGGACGTCATGGCAACTACACAAAAGCGCTGGAGTGGTTTCAGAAAGCTTTTGCGATCCAGGAAAAGGTATTGGGCAAGGAGAAACTGGATAAGATGATGAATTACTACAGCAATATCGCTCTGGTGTATGAGCGTCTGGGTGACTACACAGAAGCGCTGGCATGGAATCGGAAGGCTTTAGCGATTCAAGAAAAAGCGCAGGATCGAAATACGCTACTGACCTACAGCAATATCGGTGAAGTGTATTATCATCAAGGCGATTACATAGAAGCGCTGGCATGGTATCAGAAGGCTTACCGAATTTTAGTGCTCAAAAGTGGCGAAGCGGATTCATATTCAAGGGCGGCCAAAATGAGTATGGAAGCCGTCTATCAGAAGATCGACAGTCCCAAACCAGGATATATACAAGGCGACTACATCAAAGTGCTGGAGTGGTATCGGATGGCTTCAGCGATTAAAGAAAAGGTGTTAGGCACGGAGTCTCCGGATACGGCAACGAGTTATAACGATATCGGCAAAGTGTATGAGAATCAGGGTGACTATGCCAATGCGCTAGAATGGTATCTGAAAGCTTTGGCGATTCTTGAAAAGGTGTTAGGTAAGGAACACCCGTATTCGGCGATGAGCTACGGCAATATCGCCAAGGTGTATGAGCGTCAGGGTGACTACACAGAAGCGCTGGAATGGCATCGGAAGACGTTGGCGATTCGTGAAAAAGTACTGGACAATGAGCATCTGGATACAGCGATGAGTTACAGCAACATCGCCAAGATGTATGAGATTCAAAGTGACCATACAGTAGCGCTGGAGTGGTTCCAAAAAGCTTTAGCGATTAAGGAAAAGGTGTTGGGCAGCGAACACCCGGATACGGCAATGAGCTATAAGGACATCGCCAGGGTGTATAGAAATCAGGGCAACTACGCCAAAGCGCTGGAGTGGTATCTGAAGGCTTTAGTGATTCGTGAAAAAGTGTTTGGCAAGGAGAGCTATCATGCGGTGACGGACTACCACGAGATTGCGGCAGTGTATGAGAATCAGGACGATTACACCCAAGCGCTGGAGTGGTATCAAAAAGCTTTAGCGATTCGTAAAAAACTGCTGGGCAAGGCGCACCCGGATACAGTGATAAGCGATTATAGCTACATGGCCTTGGGGTATAAGCGTCAGGGCGACTACGCCAATGCGCTGGAGGGATATCAGAAGGTTTATCGACTTTTATTGCACAGACTCGGCGAAGCGCATCCGGATACGAGAATGGTCAGACGTAACATGGAAGCTGTCTATCAAAAAACCAACAATCCCAAATCTTTTGCCGAATGGTTTGCGGAAGCTTTGCAATAGGGGGTGGAGGCGCCTGGGGCTTGTGTTGGAATTCATCGAAGGTCGACATGACAGATTTGGCGCAGTTTTCAGAACTGCGCCACTTTTTGGCGCGGTTTGCTGAGCATAATGCAAAATCGCGCCATTTTTTACGCGATACGCGACCGTCAGTCCAACCGGGGATAATCCGTGTATCCAACCGTGAAATCGGGAAGTCCGACGCCGAAGAAGGTTTCTGGATGAGGGACGTTCAGTGGAGCGTCGAGCAGCAAGCGCCTGGGCAGATCAGGGTTTGCTATGAAGTTTGCGCCGAAGGCCACGGCGTCGGCTTCGCCTGACTCGATCAAGCCTTGCGCAGTATCTTTGTCCAATCCTTCGTTGGCGATGTAAACCCCACCGAAATCCGCTTTGAGTTGCGGGCCGAGGCGGGGCGAATCCTGCGATTCCCGTGCGAAGATGAAAGCGATCCGGCGTTTGCCAAGTTCGCGCGCAACATAGCCGAACGTCGCCCGAGGGTCGCTGTCACCCATGTCGTGCGCATCGCTGCGCGGCGCGAGATGCACGCCGACCCGCCCGGCGCCCCATACGGCGATGGCCGCATCGGTGACTTCCAGCAGCAGACGGGCGCGATTTTCGATGCTGCCGCCATACGCGTCGGTCCGGTGGTTGGTACGGTCCTGCAGAAACTGATCGAGCAGATAGCCGTTGGCACCATGCACCTCGACGCCGTCGAATCCCGCGTCTTTGGCCTTGATCGCCCCCTGACGGTAGGCTTCGACGATGCCGGCGAGTTCGGAGGTTTCGAGCGCGCGCGGCGTCACGTAGGCGCGTTTCGGGCGCAGCAGGCTGACGTGGCCGGCGGCGGCGATGGCGCTGGGCGCGACAGGCAGTTCGCCGCCCAGGAGTTCCGGGTCCGAAATCCTGCCGACATGCCACAGTTGCATGAAAATGCGTCCGCCCGCCGCATGCACGGCCTGGGTGACGAGCTGCCAGCCCTGCACTTGCCCGGCCGTCCAGATTCCGGGTGTGTCGGGATAGCCGACACCCATCGGCATGACCGACACCGCTTCGCTCAGGATCAGGCCCGCGCTCGCGCGTTGCGTGTAGTACTCGGCCGTCAGCGCGCCCGGAACGCGTCCGGCACCCGCGCGGCATCGGGTCAGCGGGGCCATGATGATGCGATTGGGGAGATTGATCTCGCCTACTTGCAGAGGTGTAAAAAGAGGATTCATGGGGTGGTTTTCTCTCGACGTTAATAAAACGGAAACATAATAACGCAATGACTCTACGCCAATCGTCTGCCTGAAAATCGGCTGCAAAGGTTTTTCTACGGCTTCAACGCCCTGCTCAGAGCGATTTTCGTTTTAATGCACATAGTTGCCATTTTTAGCTCGTCATTCCCGCAACCCTCATCAAAGAATGGCGACGCGTTGCGTCGGAGGGGACACTTCCGGATTCCGGCTTTCGCCGGAATGACGAATTAGCGATGTTTCGCTCCAGCGGTATTGATAAGGCTTGCCATAACGGCAGGCGCGTTCTCGTCGATTTTCCTGCCGTCGTGATAAAGCAGGGCGACGCTCAGAGGACCGTCGGCAAGCGAACGTTGAGCAATGTCGTCGGGGCTGATGGTGAAACGACCCAGCATGCGCGAGGTTGGCCAGTTCACACGGGCGTAGCTGTGGTAGACGAGCTTGGAGCAGAACATGCGCCCCGAGCTCTCGACATCGAAGTTGAAATCATAAGGTTTATCCACCTGCCGCAAGGTTTGCAGGATGATCTCGACACGCGCTTTCCTGTCCAGCGCTTCGGGCCTGTCCAGGCGCAATACCGCCACATCATCCACATTCAGGAAGTGCGCGGGCGTGTTCATTTTCACTCCGCTACGCAATGCCTCGACCACGCCTTTACCCGCCTCGATTTCCGCCTGACGGGCTTTGACCAGTGGATGATCCCAAATACCCAGCGCCTGCAACTCGGTTTTGCTGCCGACCCAGACGGCGGCATGTCCCCAGTGGCCCGGAATGAAATTGTCCGTCAGACGAAACGGTGTTTTCTCCAGCAGAATATCTCCAGCCCGCAAAGCTTGCTCCAGGTCCGCCCGCACATCGGGGCGCTGATCCAGTTTGCCGCGCCGGGTTTCGACGAGCCCCATCGTGTTGCCGAACAACTGACTGGAGAAATTGAAACTTTCTTCGCCCAGATGCGCAACGGAGTCGGTCGTAAGAGTGCCGATAAATCTGACAAGATCTCTCATGATGCGCAAGGGATTTCGATGTTGTCGCACCAGATGAAAAGCCGGACTTTGCGCGATGGATTCGCGTAGATAAGCTTCGGCGGCGAAGCGGTGAGGCGAACTTTCCGCGTCGGACGACAGCGCGTTCCCCGCCAGATACCAGTCGATGGCGCGACGCACTCGGCCACGGTTCTCCAGCGAGGAGAACATCAGCTCGGATTCATGCAATTTGCCGGAAGTCCAGTAAAACCCCTTATCGCCCCGCTTGATATAGCGGCGTAATTCCGGGTCATTGCGATAAGGCAGGAGAGCCTGCATATAGTTGTCATACAGAACCAGCGCCGACGACAGCGAAAGCAGAATGCCGGCGCGATAAATCGCCGCCTGCTCCGGGTCGGCGGGCAGGGGAACGGCGAGCCAGCATTCATGGCGAATGGCCGTTTTCAGCAGCCGTTCGCGCTGCGCCACCATGTTTTCCGCGCCCTGGTTCACCCGCAGGAAATCCTGACCGGAGAGAGCCTCCCGACGCGCCTTCCGGACTTCGAGTTCTTCGCGAAATGCAATCGCTGCAAAGCGCATACTCAAGGCTTCTTCCGATAATTGCAGGTAATCGTTGAGACGCTCCTCCATGACTTCGCGACGGGTCTGGCCGATTTCATCGGGCGAGCAATCGCTCGCGAAGGGCGCATCCAACACCTGTGCGTTCGCCGTTACGATAAAAGACAGCGTAAAAAACAGAGGGCAGAGAACTTTCCGGGGATGCAGGATATTCATGAGCGTAGGCGCGGCATAACAATATCGTCATTATGCGCAATATACCGGCTGTTTTTAAACAAACTCAACATTTGATTGCCTCCGAAATTTTCGCCGTGAGGGAAAAACAACGATGGTGTGACTTATTGGCGCAGGTAGCGAAGGTCGGAATTCTGAAATTTGTGTTGCGTCGGAAGCTGCGCTTCTGGATTCCCGCCTTCGTGGGAATGACAAGTAACGGCGGACGGATGGAACGAAACGGACAAGCCCACGGTTTTCTTAACGTATTCTGATGCTCCGGCCTACGCCGGGACGACGGAATATAAAGCGAAGCGTCAGATCGCGTCGTCGATTTTCCGGATTTCCGAAGTCGTCGAACGTCCGTCCGGACCGTAAAGATCCAGCCTGCTTTCCTTGCGTAGCAGGATATCAAGCGCCTGACCGGTGTATTGCATGTGCAACTGGATCAACTGTCCATTCAAACGATTGAGTTCCTTCGCCTGCGCGCTCAACGACAAGGTGCGATTCCAGGCGGCCATCGTTTCCTTTTGCTCGGGATGCCTGGCTGACCAGGATTCCATCCCCTTCCGGTCGGGGTCGAATCCATGATCGAGCAGATAGCGGCCGCGTTGCTGCGTCAGTTCGTTGAGTTTTGCCGCGAGCCGTTCTTTTTTCTCGACGACATCGGTAAGCGCCTCGGTTCGGCCCTTGCTCAGAAAGGTTTTTTCCTGTTCCAGAAGACGGATGAACTGCTCGACAAAGTCCGCTTCGCTGGTGACGATTTCCAGAAAACCGGAAATATCTTCGGCCATGATGCCCAATCAGGACTGCTTCCGGGAATCGACCAATTCCCTGGCTGATACGATCAGGCGATCGGCGATAGCGTCCGCGTTGATCGAGAATTTTCCTTCGGAAATGGCTTGTTTGATCTCGGCAACCCGGCCGGCGTCGAACGGCGGTTCGTTATCGGCAGCAAGTAACTGGGACGCGAGATTGCTTAACTGGACTTCGTCGGGCGCGCTTGCCGATTTCTTGACGGATGGGCCGCGCATCTCCTTGATGAGTTGCGCGGTGTTCAGTTGCGTGGATTGTTCGATCTTCATGGTCATGCCTTAAAAGAATTCATGCTCGCCTATTTTATCGGCGCGGGCGAGAACAACTTTAGTCTCTTTTCCCGATAATACTCCGTCGTCCCGGCCAGCGCTGGAATGACGCCGTGCGATGAATCGTGGTTCGTCCCTTATTTTCAAAATTTCAGGCGTGCACCGCCTGTCCCAAGATTTCCGTCGCCCACTGGTTCAGGCTTTTCCCTGCCGCCTGCGCCGCGATGAGCGAAGCCGAGTGCACTTCCGGCGGCACGCGCAACATCATCTGACCCGAAGCCGGTTTTTCAGGATTGATGCCTTTTTCGGCGCAATAGTTCAGGTAGTCATCCAGCGCCCCCCGAAATTCTTGCCGCAAACCCGCTACGGTGTCGGCATGAAAGCTGATGATGTCTCGTGCGCCAAGAATATTTCCGAAGAAAATACCGTCTTCGTCGTCAAATTCAATGCGGGCGGTGTAGCCCTTGTAGCTCATGGTGTTAGTGGTCATGGTCTTGTTCCTCATTTTCAACAAGCAAGCGTAGGTTGGGAAAGCCGCGAAGCGGCGCATCCCGACGGTCGTATCTTCCGGCGCTACGCGCCGCTTATTTACGATTGTCGGGTTGCGCTTCGCTTACCCAACCTACGCGAGCTGCAGAGTAGTGTTCAGCAAACACGCAAGGTTGGGGTGATTCGTTGCCTGCCGTTGGGGTTCGCTACGCTCACCACCAACCTATGCGGGATTACCTGATGTTTCCGGATAGCCATCCTCGTATATCTGCCCGACCAAAAACGGCGCCCAGTTTTTCTCGAAATAGAAATTACCGGGATTACTCAGGGTTCGTAAGGCCAGCTCGTAAACCTCGAACCTCCCCTCCGAATACCGCACTCTGATTTGCCGGTTCTTGTCTTCGTCGCGCTCGGGCAGGAAACGATAGTCTTCCAGACGGCCCGTTCGCGTTTCCGGAACCGCCGTACCTGACGCTGAACAAAGCAGGCGCGCGCCACGGCTTCCGCCGCCATTGCCGATATAGAGATTCAGCGCGCTCAATACGGCTTCGGAGGCCAGCGCCATCTGCCGCCAAAGCATGGCGGTGGCTATTTGCGCCGGATTTTCAATGCGGAGGCCGCTTTCACTGATACGCTTGTTCAGGGCGTTTGCCTGGTTTAATGCGCTTGCGACTTCCCGGTCATGGCAGACGAAGCCGGCTTTGTCGCTCATGCGGGCCTGTATTTCACGGCGCACCTCCTTGATTGACGGCGCGCCGGTGTTTTTCAGGTCGTGGCGAATCCGGGCGATGCAATCCTCGACTGGCGCGGTGAATAGTCCGTCAGCGGCAGGCGGGTTTCTCCGGTCTGAATTGGCCGAAATATGTTTGGCGCAGCGGATGGCGAAAACCTGGCCCGCGTTGAGCGCCGCGCCGCCGGGACGGGTGACGCCATGTGTTCCGGCCACCTCGCCCACCGCGTAGCATCCGGGAAGGCTGGACTGCGCCCAGATATCGACGGCGATGCCGCCATTCATGTGCTGATTGTTGATATTGAACGGGAGGGGGTTCCGGGTTAAATCCGCTTTGTAGCGTTTATACAGTTCGATGGACAGCGGGTTCATTTGCCGCAGGCGTTCGATAGGCTGAGTCAGGAGCGCCTCATTGTTTTTCAGATAATCCGCCACGTCGGAATCCAGGCGTTCCAGTGAAAACGGGGCGTCGCCGGGTACGGGTTCGGGATTGCGCTGGAAATCCATGAACACGGTGCGGCCGGCTTGCGACTCGCGGTATATCGCAATATCCACCAGGCTGGATTTGTAATCCAAAGTCCGGGTCGCGTGAAACGGCCATTGATAGCCCTTGCGGAATATGTTCGAGGCGAGTTCCTGGGTGGTGCGGTAGTAGTCGGCCAGGAAATTATGTTCGGCTCCCGAGGAATCGACGGAATAGATGTAGGGCATCGCCTGGACGTAGGTTCCGGACAGATTCCAGGGGAACTCTTCCCTTCTTGTGCCGATGCCGAATTGACTTTCGGTGAGGTTGGTCAGCTCGATGCCGGCTTCGAGCGCCAGACCCAGCGAGCCGAAACAATGCACGGGATAGACGCTGTCGCGATAGAGTTCGCCCGGCCCACCGGTCGCCAGGATGATGGCGGGGCTCTGGAAAACGACCAGGCCGTAGGGGTTTTCTTTGCTGCGCGCGTCCGGTTTGACGGCTATCAGGCCGGCGACGGCGCTGTCACCCTCTTTTATATTTCTAATGAGTTTTATCGCGGTGCAATGGTTTACGAAGGGCACGCCCAGTCTGAGCGCTTCCTCGGCCAGGACTTTCACCATCAGCCGCGAGGTGCGCGGGCCGCAACTGGTCGCTCTGCCGGCTTCATCGTGATCCGTTTTGTAGCGCAACACGCCGCCATAGCAGTCTTCGGGCAGGGGTAGGCCGATGTGTTTGAGGCCCATGAGGCCTTCGATGGAACCGAGGGCTTCGACATAGGCCGTATCCGCATCCATCGCTCCGCCGGAACCCAGCGCTTTTGCGAGTTCCATGAAATTATCACCGGCACTGTGGGTGGAAGCCGTATGCAAGGTTTGTTTGTCCGAACCGGAACAGACCGAGGTTCCCCAGAACAGGGTCTGGGTCGCCACAATGATGTCGACTTTCCGCCGTTTTAATTCCACTGCGGCTCGCAGTCCCGCGGCTCCGCTGCCGACCACCAGCGCCTGGCTTTTGTGCATCGGGATTCGCATTCCGGCCAGGGATAAGCTACTTTGCGCTGCATGCGCGGGCATCCGCCGGGGCATCTCAACATCGGTGAGAGCGTCAAGAATGGATTGGGGGATTGCTTGGGTCATATTCAGATATCCAAAAAACTCGTCATTCCCGCCTTCGCGGGAATGACGACGAAATTTTTACTGCTCGACTATACATATTCCCTATGTCTTTGAATGCATGTATCCAGCACATGCTCTCCCGGCTGGCTCCACCAATAATCCGAAAAAATCTCGACTTCTGAAAAACCGGCATAGCCGGCGTCTTCCATCCACTTCCGGCATTTCTTCAATTCGATGACGCCATCGCCCATCATGCCTCTATCATTCACCAGATCACGGGTTGGCGTCAGCCAGTCACAGACATGGTAGGCAAACAGTCTGTTTTTCCCGGCGCGGGCGATTTGCGCCTCAAGTTTCGGGTCCCACCAGACGTGATAGAGGTCGACAGCCACGCCAAGCGCCCTACTTTGCTCAGGGTCGAGCCGGTCGCAGATATCGAGCGCCTGTTCAAGCGTATTGATGCAGGCGCGATCCGCCGCCTGCATGGGATGCAAGGGCTCAATCGCCAGGGGCATTCCAACTTCCCTGGCATATTCAAGCGATTTCGCAATTCCATCGAAAACCTCCTGCCGCGCGCGGGAGATGTCATGGTAATCGGGTGAACCCTCCAGAGCGCCCGGCAGCGAGCCGACCACCAGCACCAGACAGGGCGCATTGAGAAGTTTTGCTTCATCAATCGCCCGGCGATTGTCGTCCAGCGCCCTTTCAAGCCCGGCCTTGTCTTTGGCTGGAAAGAAGCCGCCCCGGCAATAACCGGATAATGCAATTCCGGCATCCTTTAATTTCCGGGCAATAACATCAATACCGACCTTGGCGACCTGATCGCGCCAGGGGGAAATAGCGCGAATCTTGCGGTGGGCGCATTCATCAATGATGCGGTCCAATGCCCATTGCTTGCGCACCGTAGCAGTGTTGATGGAAAGAGCGTCATGGTTCGAAGAAAAGTCACGCATAAAATCATCCCTGATTATGTTTCAATCCACGCCCGTGACCGGGCGACACAGCACGGAAGAGGTTACGCATCTCCCGTTTCAAACCGGAGTTTGTTCTTGATCAAGCGCCGCCGTCAACGCAGCAGTCAACGCAGGTACGGCTTCAAACAGATCGGCCACCAGTCCGTAATCCGCCACCTGGAATATCGGAGCTTCAGAATCCTTATTGATGGCGACCACGACGGCGCTGTCTTTCATTCCCGCCACATGTTGAATCGCTCCTGACAGACCGATGGCAATATAAAGTTGTGGGGCCACAATTTTTCCGGTTTGTCCGACTTGAAAATCGTTGGAGACAAAACCGGCGTCTACCGCCGCCCGTGAAGCACCAATCGCTCCACCCAGTTTATCGGCCAAGGGTTCCAGTAATTGGTGAAAGTTCCCGGCGTTTCCAAGACCGCGTCCGCCGGAAACAACCACTTTGGCCGCGCCAAGTTCCGGACGTTTCGATTGGGTCAATTCACGGGAGATGACTTTGCTTTTACGCTGATGAGTCTCCGGTATCCCGATATTCTCAACAGTTTCAACAGGCGCTGAAACCGGATTCTGCCCGGCTGCTTCAAAGGCTGTCGTGCGTACCGTGATTATTTTGCGCTCGTCGGAAGAGCAAACCGTGGTCAGCGCATTGCCCGCGTAAATGGGGCGGACGAAGGTATTTTCCGACTCGACCCGCACTATGTCTGAAATCTGCGCGACATCGAGCAAGGCGGCCACACGGGGCATGACGCTTTTGCCCAGGGATGTCGCCGCCGCCAGACAATGGGAATAGTCCGCCATTTTTCCGGTAATCAATTCCGCGAGGAGTTCCGGCGATTGGTCGGCATATTGCGTCGAGTCGGCCAACAATACCTTGCTTACGCCGTCTGTTTGTGCCGCTTGCCCGGCAACGCTCGCGCATCCGCTCCCGGCCACCAGAATATGGATGTCGCCTCCAATTTGCTTTGCGGCCGCTACAACATGCGCTGTTACTGTGTGAAGGGTCGAATTATCATGTTCGGCGATGATTAAACAGGCCATACCATAACTCCTGTGCCTTTGAGCTTTTCTTTGAGTTTTGCAACGAGATCAGCGACATCGTTCACTTTGACTCCCGTGGCTCGTTTTGGCGGCTCGGCAACCCTTAATGTTTTCAGGCGCGAAGAAATATCAACGCCAAGAGATTCCGGAGTCACAATTTCAAGAGGTTTTTTCTTCGCTTTCATGATGTTCGGCAGCGTGGCGTAACGCGGCTGATTAAGACGAAGATCAGCCGTGATGACTGCCGGGAGAGAAATTTCCACCGTTTCGATGCCGCCGTCGATTTCGCGCGAAACCCTGGCTGTGTTATCTTCAATTTCAACTTTGGACGCAAACGTCGCCTGCGGCCAGTTCATCAGAGCGGCGAGCATTTGACCCGTTTGATTGGAATCGTCATCGATGGCTTGTTTCCCGACAAGGACGATAAAGGGTTCTTCTTTTTCGCACAGCGCTTTGAGCAGCTTCGCTACCGCCAGTGGTTGAACTTCTGCGTCGGTTTGTACCAGAATTGCTCGATCCGCGCCCATCGCCAGCGCTGTTCGCAGCGTATCCTGGCATTGCGCAACACCGATGGAGACGGCAATGACTTCCGAGGCAAGCCCCGACTCTTTCAGGCGCACCGCTTCTTCTACCGCTATTTCATCAAACGGATTCATCGATTTTTTGGCATTGGCTATATCAACGCCACTTCCGTCCGTCTTTACATGAACCTTGACGTTGTAATCAACCACTCGTTTCACGGCAACAATTATTTTCATCAATAATTTCCTCTGAACATACGATTACCACCATCGCTACTGCAACAGCTTCCGGGCGATGATTACGCGCTGTATCTGGTTGGTTCCTTCATATATCTGCGTAATCTTCGCGTCGCGGAACAGCCGCTCTACCTCGTATCCCCGAATATATCCGCTTCCTCCAAAAATCTGAATGGCGTTTGCCGTATGCAAAACGGCGGCGTCTCCGGCAAAGCACTTGGCCATTGACGAGGCCATGGCGGCGTCAACGCCCGCATCGAGTTTCATGGCGGCCGAGCGCACAAGCAGCCGGGCCGCCTCGGCGTCCTTGGCCATGTCGGCGAGCATGAACTGAATGGCCTGGAATTCGGAGATGGCATGTCCGAACTGCTGGCGGAGCTTCGCCTGTTCCACGGAAGCTTCCAAAGCCGCCTGAATAATGCCGACAGCAAGCGCGCCAATACCAACCCGCCCTTTTTCAAGAACGCTCATCATCATGTGGAACCCGCGTCCCTCCGTGCCCAGCAGGGCGTCTTCCGGAAGCTTGACGTCAGTGAAACTCAGTTCGCCAATCTGGGACGAGCGCTGGCCGAGCTTGTGTTCCTTGGGGCCACGGAACACACCTGACTCATTACAATCGACGATGAAAATACTCATGCCGCGCTTACCGGCTTCGGGATTGGTGCGCGCCAAAACAAAGGCTACATCGGAAACGGGCGCATTGTGAATCCACAGCTTGCTTCCGTTCAACACCCATCCGTTTCCCTTGCGTACCGCCGTCGTTTTCACCCCGGACACGTCGGACCCGGCGCCGGCTTCCGTGATGCAGTAAGCCCCCCGTTTTTCAGCCCGGATCAACGGACCGATCCACTCATTTCTCTGCTGCTCGGTTCCGTAAGTGCAAAGCAAGGTCGTCAGCAACTCGACAAGCCCGCACTGGTCGGCAACCGAAGCGTAACCCCGGCTTAATTCTTCCATGACAATGCTATAAGCAAGGCAATCGAGTCCCGCGCCGCCGTAGGTATCCGGCGTCATGATTCCAAACAGGCCATTCTTGGCCATTTCCTGGTAGATTTCGGCAGCGAAAACTTCTTCGCGATCAAGCCGCTCAGCCTCGGGCCGAATCACTTCATCGGCAAAACGCCGGGTCATATCGGCAACCTGTTGATGTTCAGTCGAAAGAAACATTTTTACCTCTCCGATAATAATCTGTGGAACACATAAACTCAGTCAACCCGTTTTGCACCGTTATTTGCCAAACGACTATTATCCTAGAAACCGCAGTTGACCACTCGTTATCTTGATTGGGGCGGCCTGATGGCAGAGTCTTCTTCATTTTCATCGGCTCACCCATTAGGGTGTTGCGCGGTATCGGAAACGGGACTCTAATCGGGACCTATTCAAAGTGGAAAGAAGCGTGAAGCCGTTGACAACGAGCTTGCTTATGCTGCCGCGACCCATTTCAGAATATGCGTAGCGATTGTCACTTCCTTGCCGTTCTGATTGGTAATGACAATGCTCGATACCGACCGCCGTTTCATCACGTCGATTTCTTTTACCTTATAGGTCACGGTGATCGTATCCCCAATGCACACGGCCTCCAGGAAGCGTATCCGGTCGTAGCCAAGAGATACGGGCGTTTCCTTTCCGCTATTTCCATGCTCTGATTTTTCAATAATTTTTGAGCTTGCGGTCGACATATAGCCAATCATGAGCGCGCCGTGGGCTATTCTTTTGCCATACTTTGTATGCTTCATGAATTCTTCGTCTACGTGATTCGGCGCAAAATCCCCCGTAATCCCGGCAAACAGGTACACATCGCTTTCGCTTACTGTTTTCGAGAATGTTACCGAATCGCCAACTTTCAAATAGAAATCAGACATGTTTCCTCCAATGTTTAAATGATCCCTGCAAAGTCGAGGTTTATTTGGCGAGCGCTTCAAAGGCACACATAAAACCGTGAGCTACCTAAAGACGACTCCCCCATCTCCTTGATGTCGCACGAGTCATCACAAATTGAATCGCATAAATTCTGTCATCCTCCTGCAACCAGCCGCGGCAGGAAAAGGAAAACATCGGGCAGCAGCACGATGAGCAGGAGCACGCACAAAAGCGGTATCAACATGATCCCGATGTCTTTCAGCACGGCAGTCACCTTGACGCCGACCGCAGCACAGGAGATCAGCAGGCACAGGCCGTAGGGCGGCGTGATCAGGCCAAAGGCCAGCGAGACGATACCAATGATGCCGAAATGCACCGGGTCCATGCCGGCGTGCGCGACCATCGGCTGCAACACCGTGCCGACGATGACGATGGCAGGAATGGCGTCAAGAAAACAGCCGACGAGCAGGAAGACGCAGGCAACGATCAAGCCTGTCCCAATGGTTCCGAACTCATACGCGGCAATGAACCCGACCAGCGCCTGCGGAATTTTGTAATAGGCGAGAAGCCAGCCGAAAACCGATGCCGTGCCCAGGCAAAAGAGCGAAATCGCCGAGAAGGAACCGGAGTCGTACAGAACCTTGCCAAGTTTTTTCAGGCCGACTTCCCGATAGATGAGGCAGGACAGAAACATGGCGTAGAGCACCGCCATTGCGCCCGACTCGGTGGCGGTAAACCAGCCCAGCAGTTTACCGCCGACGATGATGCCGGGCGTCACCATCGCGGGGAGGGCAATCAGGGTCGTGCGCAGGAATTCGTTGAAGGTCGCCCGCTGGTAGGTTGGGTAATGGCGCAGTTTGGCGTAGGTGTAGACGATCATCATTTGCGTGCCGGCGAGCAATATGCCGGGCAGGATGCCCGCCATGTACATCTGGTTGATCGAGGTATTGAAGACGCCGCCCCAGACGATCATGGTGATCGACGGAGGAATGATGCACGCCAGGATCGACGAGACCGCGGTGATCGCGATCGAAAAGCTCATGTCATAGCCTTCCTTGACCTGGGCCAGGACGAATATCTTGGACTGGCTCGCCGCGTCGGCCGTCGAGGAACCCGATACGCCGGCGAACAGAAACGACAGGACCACATTGATCTGCCCCAGGCTGCCAGGCAGATGGCCAACCATCGAGCGCGTCCAGTTGAACATCCGCTCGGTGATGCCGCCTGAATTCATCAGGTTGGCGGCGAGCAGGAAGAACGGGACGGCAAGCAGCAGGAAAGAGTTGAACGCCGTAAACATCGTCGACATCATCAGCGACAGGTCGAGACGCGGGTCGAGCACCAGCGGCGGCACGCAGGCGATGGCCAAGGCGAAGGAAACGGGCAGGCGGATGATGAGCCCGACGAAAAGGGCGCTGAACATCAGCATGGCGACAAAGGCGGGGGTCATGGCAGGCTCCCTTTGAGTTCCTGGCAACTGTCGAAAATCTGCTCGCCAAGGAAGAGCAGCCAGCCGAAAGAGGATACCGGGAAAGCGCCGTACATGATGATCATCGACATCTCGGTGATTTCGCTGATCTCACGCCGTCCTTCCCAGGCGAAATCCGAGGCGACGTACAGAAAAATGACGCCAAAGACCGCAGTGAGGATTTCGACGAGCAGACGCATGATGATCTTGCCGGACTTCGTTTTCGGCTCGGGCAGGATGTCGATGTCGAAATGGCCGCGCGTGCGCACCGCGATCGCGGTGCCGATCATGATCATCCAGATCAGGCAGAAACGCGCCGCTTCCTCGGTCCACATCCAGGTCGGGATGAAATTGGTATAGCGCGCGAAGACCTGCAAGGTGACCGGTACCAGAATGAACCCGATCAACGCGGCGACCAGCACACACAACAGCTTGAAATACAAGGAGATGAACGTTCGCATGGAAATTTCCTGGACAGCCGATACTCCGCAGCCGGCGTGAACGCCAGCCGCGGCATCTCATGGCTTTATGACGTTTTCCCTATTGGATCGCTTGAATGTCGGCGAGAATCTTTTCGATGCCGATTTCCTTGGCCCACTCCTGAACGAAGGGCTTGGTGAGTTCAAAGAGCTTGGCCTGGTCGGTGAACTCGTGAGTCCGGATCTTTTTCTCGTCCAACATCTGTTGCAGCATTTCCTTTTCCTCACGCGTCTGGATTTCGCGGTTGTAGGCGGCGGCTTCCTCACCGGCCTTGCGGATAGCCGCTTGCAGTTCGGGCGGATACTTGTTGAACGTCTTGGCGCTGAAAGCGAGCAGACGCGAGACGACGATGTGGCGGGTCATCGAGATTTCGGGGGCGACTTCGTAGAATTTCATGTTGAGGATCGGCGGTGTTTCGTTTTCGAGCCCTTCGATGACACCGCTCTGGATCGCGTTATAGACCTCGTTGAAGGCGATGACCGAGGGCTTGATTCCCCATGCGCCGAAGATCTTGGCCTGGATCGGCGCTCCCTGGATACGCATCTTGTAGCCCGCCAGTTCCTGCATGTTACGCATCGGCTTGACCGCCACCAGGTTACGCGTCGAACCCGCGCAGGTACCCAGGACGATCACACCGGCATCCTTTTCGACCTTGTCGTAAAGCGCTTTCAGGCCCGTCCCGGTGACTGCCTTGGTCCAGTGCGCCTTGTCACGGAAGAGGAAGGGAAGATCAAGCAAACCGGCCGCCTGCGAGAAATTCGACATGTTGCCGCCGGCCAGGATCGCCACGTCGACCGAAATACCCTGGTTCATGAACTTGGTATAGTCGCGCTCGACGCCAAGTTCGCTGTTGCCGTGGACGATGACTTCGACCGGCTTGCCGTAATGCTTGCTCACCTGCTCGCCGAAATACTTGAGCGTGCGGTTGTAGTCATGATCGTCGTTGAATTGCGTCGCGCCATGCATGGTGATGGCAGCTTGCGCGAATGCCGCCTGAGTACAAAACGCCAATGCCGTTACGGCTCCTGACAGGATAACGCGAAGAAACCTTGTTTTCATATTGACCTCCTGAGTTTTGTTGCTTACGGTTAAGAAACGATGGAACGACTCACCACCCACTGCAGTGGCAAAACAAATTTGTAGTTTTAGCTATTGATACACGGTGACTACGCCGACGAAATAGTTTGCGTCAGAATAGTGGATTCCGCAATCTCCTTCAATCTCCGTGACTCTGTTGTTGATACAGGCATTTTTCACTTGCCCTGGTAACTGGCTTTTCGCCGTTCGCGGAAACTCGCCAGCCCTTCGCCCGCATCCAGAGTCGTTGCCGCCAGCGCTCCGGCCATTCCCTCCATGTTCGCGGCAAACCCCTCGCCCGCCGCCGCATCGATGAGCTGCTTGCTTAGCTGTGCTGAAACCGGCGCCAGATCCGCGATACATTCCGCCAGCGCCAGAGCTTCGTCCAATACGGCTCCTGCGGGTACGACTTTTTGAACCAGCCCGATCCGGTGCGCGGTCTCCGCGTCGATGCGCTGGGCGGTCAAGGCCATGAATTTGACTTGCGAGGGTCCGATCAGCCTGACCAGCCGTTGCGTTCCCGACCATCCCGGACAGGTGGCGATGGAGGCTTCGGGCAAGCCGAACACAGCGCCGGGTTCCGCGACGCGAATATCCGCGGCGGCGGCCAACTCCAGCCCGCCGCCCAACGCGGGGCCGTTGATGGCGGCCACCACGGGCTGCCGGAGATGCGCCAGACGGTCAAATATCCGATGGCCGTTGCGCACCCACTCACGCCACATGTCCAGCGGTTCAAGCGCCGACCAGACATTGATGTCGGCGCCCACGCAGAAAGCCTTGCCGCGAGCGGAAAGAACGACAGCACGGATATCGCGCGACGCATCAAGCCCGGCGACGATACTTTCCAGCGCGGAAAGCATCGAAGGCGTAAGCGCGTTCAGTTTTTCCGGGCGCGCAAGCTCTATCACCGCGACCGGCCCGTTTTCACGATACTGGACAAGTGTTTCGCTCACCTCGCTCATCTTTCACTCCTGCAATTCGAGACCCAGAGGCGCTGGATCGAACAGCGCCGCCTCCATTTTTTTGAGCGACTCGCTGACACGAAGGGGAAACGCGCACTGTCCTTGAATATCACGCGCGAGGTCGACGCCCGGCGCAATCTCCACCACTTCCAGGCCGCTTGAGGTCAGTTTGAGTACACAACGTTCGGTGACATAGAGCACGTCTTGCCCTTTTTCGATCGCGCGGCGGCCGGAAAAAGTGACATGGTCGACTTCTTCGACGAGCTTTCTTACCTTGCCCTCACTGGAAATAATGAGTTTGCCTTCCTGAATGTCCAGCGCCGCGCCAGCGGTGAAAAATCCCGAGAAGACGATTTTCTTCGCGCGGCAGGTGATATCGACGAATCCGCCACAGCCCGCGGTCACATGCGGACGAGCCACGAGTTTTGAAACGTTGACCGAACCGGAACGATCGATTTGCAGGAAGGACAACAAGGATTGATCAAACCCGCCTCCCTGAAAATACATGAGCTGCTGCGGCGCGGGCACCAGGGCTTCGGCATTGGATGAACAGCCGAACTGGAAGTCGAGCAAGGGAACTCCCCCGACAGGGCCTTGTTCGAGAACCCAGCGCACGACTCCGTGGCAAGATTCCTCAAGCAGGATGCGCGGCACGTTGGCGGAAATTCCAAAGCCGATATTGACAGCTTCGCCCGCGCGCAACTCCTGAGCCACCCGGCGGGCAATGGCCTTGCCCACGCCCCAGGGGACAGTCTCGAAACTGGAGATCGGCCGGAAAATCTCCCCCGAAATCGCCGGATCGTAGATCGTTTGTGTCGCCTGGGCCTGGTCTGGAACAACGACAATATAGTCAACAAGTATCCCAGGGACATGAATCTGCTGAGGTTTGCGCATACCGCTGGAAACCCGTTTGACCTGCGCGATAACGATTCCGCCATTATTGTGCGCCGCGAGAGCCAGATCGAATCCGCCCAGATAAGCGCCCTCGTGTTCAAAGGAGAGGTTGCCACGTTCATCGGCGGTGGTCGCGCGGATGATTGCCACGTCCGGCACAATGGCAGGAAAATAAAGATAAGGTCGGCCCTCGAAGTCAATACGCTTGACGACAGGCTCGGCCTGCGCCCTGGCATTCATGGCGCACCCCTGACGAAGAGGATCCACGAATGTGTCAAGGCCGACTTCCGTGATGACCCCCGGCCGCTTGGCCGCGGCTTCCCGAAGCATGTCGAACATCACACCCGAGGGAACGTTGTAAGCGGGAATGATGTCCTCGACGATCATTCGCCAGATATTCGGCATCGCCAGTGACGACGCTCCCGAAGGGTACGAACCGGCCAATACCTTGGCCAGCAAGCCCGGTTGCGCCAGGTGCTCGATGCCCTTGATGCCATACATGTCCCCGGAAGCAATGGGATGGATCGAGGTGATGTTCCGGGGATGGCCCTCAGTTTCAAACCGTCGCCCGATCGCGCCCAGAACAGCGTCGGGACAGGCAAGCCCGCTCGCCGACGATACGGTAATGACGCTCTGGTCGGCGATCAGCGCGGCAGCGGCATCCGCCGAAATTATTTTGGGGAAAGGCATCGATTACTCCGGCTCAGATATAAATTGGAACGGTCCAAATTCTGTGATAATCCTGCCACAAAAGATTTTTCTTTACAATATGTTTTGATCGCGACGGTCCTGGAGCGGAGGCTTAAACCAGATTGACAATGAACAAAACAATACAGCGGAGTATCACGATACGAGACATCGCCCAAGCGGCCGATGTCTCAAAATCGACGGTATCTTTGGTTTTGAAAAACAGTCCACTGATCAAGCCAGCCACCGCGATGAAAGTTTGGGCCACGGCGCGGCAACTCGGATACGTTTATAACCGTAACGCGGCTAATCTCCGGCACGGAAGAAGCAATATTGTCGGCGTAGTCGTTAACGATCTTGCCAATCCGTTTTTCGTGGAACTGTTGATCGGCGTGGAACGTGTTCTCAATGAGTTCGGATTCGTCGTGCTCATGGCTCATACGGCCGAAAATCTGACGGTACAGAACAATGTGCTTGTGTCGATGCGGGAACAGAACGCCGCAGGAATCATTCTTTGTCCCGTTTATGACTCCCCAGACGATCTGCCCGCCCGGATCGGGCAATGGGATCTGCCGCTGGTTGTCGTCATTCGCAGGCTCTGGGATATGAACTACGATTTTGTGGGCAGCGACAATCATGCCGGCATATACCGGGCCGCTCGGTATTTGATTTCCAAAGGGCACCGGAAAATCGCCTATATCGGACGCCAGGGCAGAAGCTACATTACCGAGCAACGCCGTAGCGGATTCCTCAAAGCCATGCGCGAGTGCGGGATCGACGTCGACGAGAAATGGGTCATCGATGTTCCAGTCTCGACCGATGGAGGGCGGCAAGGGCTCCGCACCCTGTTGAGCCTAGACGATCGCCCCTCCGCAGTCCTTTGTTACAACGACCGCGTGGCGATTGGCGTACTGAACGAACTGGACCGGCTGGGATTACGCGCGGGGCGCGACCTGTCGGTCATCGGTTTCGATGACATCGCGGAGGCCGCGCACACCAATCCTCCCTTGACCACCCTGGCCGTCACCCCCGAACTGCAGGGCGAACTGGCCGGCAAGATGCTGTTGAAGCGCCTGGATAATCCATCGGGTGCCCCCGACACGACGATCATAGACCCCGTGCTGGTCGTGCGCGCAACGGCTTAGAAACTGGTACGTTCCATTACGTGCCTAGAAATTGCCGATGGCGGCTATACCGGTGTCCATATTTACCGGCGCTCGGACAACAGAATGAAGCTCTCAGAAGAAACGATGCCCGACGAAGCTCACTGTTTCGAACACGGCAAAGAATACGCCCAATACGATGCCAACGGCAACAACCGAGGTGACGATTCCGGCCGCGACCCACCAACCGTCCTTCTCCAGGATGCCCAGAGCGATGAGGCAAATCGCCACGGCCGGGGGAATGTTGCCGAGCGGAATCGGTAAGGCCAGGATCACGGAAAGAATGAAACAAATCAGTCCGGCGACATATTCCATCGGCGGATGGACCAAACGGCTCGCGCGCGGACGCAACAAACTTTCCGCCCGTTCCAGCCACGGCGTGACCCGCAAAATAAGCTTCTGAAAATCGCGAAATGGCAGCGACCGCTTGCAGACAAAATCCGGCAGCCAGAGTTTGCGGCCGAGCGCGAGCTGCGCAGTGAGGAAGATCAGGGGAACACCAAGTACCGCTGATGTGCCGGGCGGCGTGGGAAACACGTTGGGCAAGGCGAAAACGAACATCAAGACCGCCAGGGCGCGATCGCCCAGCGCGTTAACCAGATCGCGGATGGAAATCCTCTCGCGGTTTGCCTCGGCAGCGAGCAGGCGCAAAATACTCGACAAGGACAAACGCCCGCAAACAAGGGCCGTTCCTTTGATCTGCTCGTCATTTTCCGGATGAGGGTAAACCGGCATCTAAAACCTGACTATTCATGGAAAGCGAAAAGGGCTTGCCGCCCCGGCAAGCCCTTCCCCAAACACAGGCTTCGACCCGATCAGACGGCTTGCTGGATTCCGGCAATGACCCAACCTCGTTCGCCCGCAACGGGTTTGGTCAGAACCCAGATTTCGTCAAACGGCGTCGCGGCCGCGTCGGCCTCCTCGCGCAACAGGCCGGAAAAGCGCACGCTGACCACATGCTGCTTGCCTTCCGTGACCGCTTCGATCAGTTCGGCGTCGAGTTGCACCACATCTGTCTGCTGTGCCGCCGGGCCGCGCTCATCCATTTGCAGTTTGACCTCGGCGAACATTTCCGGCGTCGTGAATTCGCGGATGTCATCAAGATTCCGGGTATCGTTCGCGGCCTGCAAGCGGACAAAATTGAGTTTGGCTACGCGCAGGAAAGCCGGCGCGTCGAAATCCGCCGGAACGGAAGAATCCACCTCCGCCGATGAGCCGCCTGACTCCGAAATCGGCGGCACGACGCCGCCAAGCCCTCCACCGGCAAACTGCATCGGTCGCGCGGGCGGCGCGGCATTAGCGGCATTGCGGCGTGCCAGCATCCGGAAAACGGCCAATGCCGCCATGACCAGAAGCATGATCATCACCATGCTGGCCATTTCTTCACCCAGACCGAGATGAGTAAACAGGGCCGCCAGCCCGATTCCCGCAGCCAAGCCGGCGATCGGGCCGAGCAAGCCGCCACGTTGCGGAGCGGCCGTTGGCGCCTTCGCGGGAGTGCCCGGCGCTGCCTGCCGCGCCGGTGCGGGTCTGGGCGCCGCACGCTGCATGCCAAACGATCGTCCACCACCAAAGCGCGCGGCTTCGGCGTCGTCGACACAGAGGCCGAGTGCCACGAATGAGAGAAATAGGGCTATCAACAGTTTTTTCATTTTCACTCCATGCTATTTTTAATCTATCCGCGAGGAACACCTCGACGCGGCAGGTTCAACCGATCCCGCCGAAAAATTAACACGGAAAACGGCGTGATCCATGAGTTGAGCGCCAAGTCTATCCTGCCAGCCGGATCAGAACAAGCGCTTTGTGGATGATCCATCAGCTCAAGAACAGCAGACCCAGCCAAACAAGCAGCCAGATGCTGCCGATGACTAAAGCGAGAAAAAGTGGAATGACGATAAGTGCGAAAACAAGGAACTGCAAAGCAATGGATGCCTTGGGGCCAGCAGTAAACGGCAATGTTTGCGAGATACGGAATGCGATGGCAGCCGCCAACTCTTGAAGTAGTTCAACGATCAGGTCCATGACGACTGCTCCCGGCAAACCCGACTATAAGTCCGAGCCGTCTGCCAGCGACCACAAGCGCATACTTTCCGGCGAATGACCATGATTGAGCGGCCCATTGTCCGCATCGCCGGTACGCACGGACGCGCCGGCGAGCAAGGCGCCCCGAACATAGGTCCGCGCCTGCCGCACCGCTTCCGGCAAGGGCGCGCCCAGCGCCAGATGAGCGGCAATGGCGCTCGACAGCGTACAGCCCGTGCCGTGCGTATTGACGCTGTGAATGCGCGGCGCTTCCATCCACTGTTTCTCGCCGGCCGTCTCCGTCGTCCCAATCACCAGCAGGTCGGCCACCGTGTCTCCGGGCAAATGCCCTCCCTTGAGCAGCACGGCGCGCGCGCCCTGCCCCAGCAAAGTCCTGGCGGCGGATTCCATGTCTTCCCGAGTCCGCAGGGGACGACCGACCAGCAGGGACGCCTCGTCCAGATTGGGCGTGAGCACATCGGCGCGCGGAAAAAGCTCGCGCACCAGCGCCGCGATCGCCGGCGTCTCGATCAGCGTCGCGCCGCTGGTGGCGGCCATCACCGGATCGAGAACCACGTTCTTCAGGGCGTGCCGATCGATCGCCTCGGCCACGACAGCGACGATTTCGGGCGAGTGCAACATGCCGATCTTGACGGCGTGCGCGCCGATGTCCTCGATCACGACGTCGATCTGCTCGCGCAGCATTTGCGGCGGAACAGCGTGAATGGCCCGCACGCCGCGCGTATTCTGCGCGGTCAACGCGGTAATCGCGGTCATGCCATAGCAACCCAGCGCGGCGAAGGTCTTGAGATCGGCCTGTATACCCGCGCCGCCGCCACTGTCGGAGCCGGCGATGGACAGCACGCGGGGATATTCGTAACGGAACGGGGTGGATTCCATGCGATTGGTTACCCTGGAAAAAATTACGCCGTCCCTCACCCCTGCCCCTCTCCCGCAAGCGGGCGAGAGGAGATGTTACCCTTCGCCCCGCTTGCGGGGAGAAGGTGGCCGAAGGCCGGATGAGGGGTCTGCCATTAAGATTTTTACTCCGCTTTGGCGACATCGATCCCCGCCGCCTCGGCGGTCGCCAGTTCGATCGCCGACCAGTCGAGCTGTCCGCGCCCGCGTTTGGCCGCGTCTTCCAGACGCAGGAACAGCAGGTCGGCCAGCGGCATCGGCACGCCGACGGCAGCCGCGCTTTCCCGTGCCAGACGCATATCCTTCTTGCCCAGTTCGAGGAGAAAACCGGCGGGTTCGTACGTCCGCCCGGCCAGGACACGCCCGTAAGACTGGTATACCGGGCAGGCGAAATTGGCCTTGGTGAAAAAATCGTAGACCGCCGAACGCTCGATCCCGCTTTTCTCGCACAATGCCATCGCCTCGGCCATCGCCTCGATCGC
Organism: Betaproteobacteria bacterium; assembly: GCA_025997075.1. Classification (GTDB taxonomy): domain Bacteria; phylum Pseudomonadota; class Gammaproteobacteria; order Burkholderiales; family Rhodocyclaceae; genus Propionivibrio. The sequence continues at coordinate 26,456 of BNUC01000036.1, forward strand.
CGAGGCGATCATAAAATTCCCGGAGAGCTTGACGATATTGGCCTGGCCCGGCCCCTCGCCGAAATCCTGCACGCGCTGCCCGAGGGCTTCGAGAATGGGCCACGCGCGCGCCTTGGCTTCGGCCGCTCCCGAGGCGCAGATATACAGCTTTCTCGCCGCCGCCGCGTCCGGCCGGCCGAACATCGGCGCCGCAACGAACAGGCTGCCGCGCCGGGCATGTTCCGCCGCCAGCCGCTTCGAGGTTTCCGGCGACACCGTACTCATCGAAATGTGCAACCCGCCCGCGCCCAGACGGTCAACAAAGCCTCCTTCTCCCAACACGGCGGCTTCCAGCACCGCGTCGTTGGACAGCACCGTGACCACCACACCGCCCGGAGTGACGGCTTGCGCGGGCGAATCAGCCACGCGCGCCCCCAGAGCCGCCAGCGGCTCGGCCTTGCCCCGCGAGCGGTTGAATACGCTGACCGAAAATTCACTGGCCAGCAGATTGCGGGCGATAGGCGCGCCCATGTTGCCCAAACCGATGACGGCGATTGATTCCACACTCATGATTTCCCCCCAATAATCCAAAAAGCAGATGTTAAGCAGTTTACGTTTATGTGGCGACTGACTGTGCGCTGCACGCAGGCTATTTTTTTACCTCGTCATTCCCGCGAAGGCGGGAATCCAGTTCGTTTTTTCCAGACAGAATGGCTGCAAATCAAAGAATGGCGGCGCGTTGCGCCAAAAGTACGCTTTCTGGATTCCCGCCTTCGCGGGAATGACGGGGATGGGAAGCGGCTTCAGGCTTAACCCAAAAACGCACTCTAAACGCATGTGAAATATCCCGGACAGTAGTGCGCCTTCGCGGGAATGACGGTAGTATTCCTCCACCTACCTTACCTCGAACGCGAAACTGGCCGCGACCTGTCCTTCGACGATAACCTCCAGTCGGCGCATCCCGGCCGGCTCCCGTGGCCCAATCGACCATTCCCCGTAAATTCGCCCATCGACCGGAACGAGCTGCCGCTGGCTGACCTGGTTGCGCCGTTCCAGCGGAATCACCAGCGTCGTCCCTTCGGGCGATTCCGTGTGTTCCTCGACCGCCGGGTTCGGCCACAGATACTCCTCGCGCACGCTGACCGAGCGCCCGCTTCCGCGCAGCTCGATCATCCAGCCGTAACGCTGTCCCTCACGATGCGGCACGACATTGGTCGGCGAAAAAACCACCCGCATGGGGTCGCTGGCGTCGAACACCCCGAACTCGGCCTCCAGGACCTCGATGCCCTCGGCGGCGGACATATCAAAGCTGGCGAACAACAGCCAGAGAAACAAACACCAATGCTTCATGAACACTCCATCAGTATCACGCCATCATACCCTACGCCTCTCGCCCACCGCCGCCAGATAGATGCCGCAAAGCAGCATGACAAAACCGACCGCCTGGACCGACGCAAACGATTCGCCGAAAAACAGCCAGGCCAGGAGCGCGCTGCCCACCGGCTCACCCAGCGTCACGACGGCGACAAAAGTCGGCGAGACGTATTTGAGCGACCAATTGTAGGACGAATGGCCGAGAAGCTGCGGCCCCAGCGCCATGCCCAGCGCCGCCAGATACGCGGGCAAGGTATAGCCCGCCAACGGCACGCCGGCCCCCACGCAGCCGAGCAGCAGGAACAGCGCGCCGGCGCCGTAGGCCAGCCAGAGGTAAGCCGGCAGCGGCATGTCGGCGCGGAGTTTACGTCCAATCAGCAGATACGCGGAGAAACACCAACTCCCGGCAATCGCCAGAAAATTGCCCAGAGACGGATTGCTGCCCGGCACGCTGGTCTGGCTGTCGCTCCAGAAAATCAGCAGGCTGCCGGCCAGCGAAACGACGATGCCGCAAGCCATCACCCGCCCCGGCTTGTCGCCGAAAAGCACGAAGGACGCGATGCCGATCCACAACAGATTGGTGGTCACCAGCGCCGTGCTGCTCGCCACCGAGGTATATTCCAGCGAACTGATCCAGGTCGCGAAGTGCAGCGCCAGAAAAACCCCCGCGCCCAGCGTGAGCAGTATCTGCCGCCGCGTAATCGCCAGCAGCTCGCGGCGCGATTGCCACAGGGAAAACGGCGTGACAATCAAAGCAGCAAGCCCAAGCCGTAAGGCGGCGATGGCCAGCGAAGGCAAGGCGTTGGCCTGCGCCACGCGCGCCAGAATGGCGCCAAAGGAAATCGCCAGCAGGCCGATGCCGAGAACGACGAAAGGCAGCCAGCGGGGCGGATGATGTTCAGACATGGGTCAAGCTGTCGTCGCGCCAGCTTTCCTCCCATTCGCGGTGTTGGATTCCCAGCATTAGAGATCAGGAATCTGAAACTTTTGACGCATTCCTTATTGTCTCCAACAGACGCGCTCTGGTTTCCGCTTTGTGCGCCGGATCGGGGACGGACATTTCCGCCGCCAGTGCCCCCTCGTAATCGGCGATGTCGATCAGCGCGTATTTGCCCACGCCGTTTTTGGTCAAAAATACGGGCGAACCGGCAGCCACCTCTTTCAAAAGCGCGTTGTAGTTGCGTAACTCGGAAACAGGACGAATGTTCAACATGATGTGCTCTCATTTGCGTAAGATTCTGTCTCAAATTTTACAACAAAGCGAATGCACTTGCGGATAAAAAAGCCTTTACCTCAGGGTAATCGCACACGCAGAAGTCATAAGTCATTGTATCGAAGAGCATTGTCCAATGGGGTAAGACCGAGCAAAGAAGCGCGGTACTCTGGGATTCGGTCAGCGGTTTTGCGTCGGGAACGTAAGCTGCGCTTGGGATAGGTGGAATCCCTGCGCAAGAGCGAGAGCGCGAACTTGCGTAAGGCCGAGAAGTTCCGTGGGGCCTGGCCCTTGCGTACCCGGCACTCGTCTTCGCGGAAGGTGACATCGAGAACCCAGGGCAGACTGTTTTCGATGGCCCAGTGACAACGGGCCGCCTTGGCGAAGGCTTCGGCAGAGACGATGCCTCGACTGCCGATAGAGAAGGCTCGCTCACGGGAGATTTTGCCTGCGATGTCTCGCTCTCGCTCAATCATCCCGATTCCGGTGAGTTTCGGCCAACGTGGCCGGATGGCT
>BNUC01000037.1 GCA_025997075.1 Betaproteobacteria bacterium
GAATCTTGATGCCGTTGAACACGTTCTGTGCGATGGCATCGTCGCCTTGGAAAACAATCCCTCTCGTGTTCAATCCTTCTCCGGTTTTAAATGGATTACTTCTATATCTTTGAATGCAAATTAGTATAAAGCGCCTGCGCGATGGCTCAGATTGAACACGACTCACTGGTGCGACTGGATTTTCCCTGTCACCTGACCAGACACGTTTGCTCATTCCCGGCCCAAGGGAATTGTCCGGATATGCGCCTCGACCTGCTGTATCAAATAAGCAGGAACACCCGCCGCCGCAAAACCAGATTCCCAAGCCCCCCGTACCCGCTGGATCGTGACGCGAACCTCTTCCATCATTTCTTCCTGAATTTGGTCATGCAACCCTATCCGCGCGAACAGGGCGGCGAAGGTATCGAGCGTAATCGCATCGAAGCGTTTGACGCCCGCCATGTTGAGGGCAATCGAGGTGTCATGAGTGGTGTAAGCCACCGTGGAAACAAGGTCGTAGGCCGGGGCAAGACGTGGGCGCGTCGGGTTATCGTAGATGAGCGACCAGTTTTTGATGTGCGCGTCACCGTTGCCGATGAGCACGTTAAAGGCAAGGCGGCGCGCCATTTCCTTCAGGTCGGATAGACCGCCAGCGTAGCGCAGCAGCGTTTGGGCAACCATTTCGTAATTCACTCGCCCGTATTTCTGCGACGGACGCAGGTTAAAAACCTGGGCGAAGTCTTCGGCGTGGATACGCCCGCCCTTTGTACCATCTATATCCTCTGCACGGTCAAACCGCCGTATCGCGTAAAACGCCTCGCCTTGCGGATAAGCGTCCATGTCGGGCAGACCGTCAATTTGTTCGGGCGGCAGCAATAGCACTTCCGGGACATCAATGCCGACAGCGCGCGCGGTTTCCATCGTCGCCGCTTCGACGCGCGGCAAGGCGGCAAAGTCCCGTGACGGCGGCTTTACGATGTAATTGCCCAACTGCGCGCCCATGTTGAGCGTGTACCGCTCGCCCTGGCGCAGCATGGAAAATTTCATCTGCATCCCGCCGAGCGAAAACTTCAGCGGAGAAGCTTCATCGCTTGCTGTTACGCTTGATGCGCCACGTTTGAAGCGCAGATGTTCCGGCGTATCGCCGGGATTCAGGATGACCGCGCCGGGCAGGTCATGGCCGAGTGCGCCCAGCAGTAAAAACTCCCGATCCTCATGTACCTTGAGGCTTTGGGCGATGCGGGTTCGCAAACCGCCTTCGGGCAGCAGGTTCGAGAAAAATGGCGGAGCCTTGACCGACGCGGACTTGTGGCGCTCATCGCGCAGGAGCGCCTCTGTTGTCGCCTCATCCCCTGGACGCGCCAGGGAGAGCGACAGGATGGGGCGCGCAGTTCCCATACCGATGTACGCCTCATCGACGGTAAAGATCGTTTTCTCGTCCGGGTAATGGGTCAGATGCCCGATCAGCAGATCGCCCAGCCAGACCTCCAGGGATTGCACGGCGCTCATTCCGGATCCCTCAGATAATCGAATTCTTCCAGCAGATCCAGGGGCGCCGGGCGGCTTGCAGGTCGTTCCGCCTGGAGCAAGGCGGCCTGCCCGATGGGAACCAGAGCGATTTCCAGACCGAGCGAGGTGGCGTAGGTAATAAAGCTGTCCAGCGTCACTTCAAGACCGTTTTCGATTTTGGAAACGGTGCCCTGGCGCATATTTTTCACTCGCCCCTGCGCCAGACCGGCGGTTTCGCGGACATGACGCAAAGTTTTGCCCAGCAAGGCGAGTGTTTCCGGGTTGCGTACACGGGATAGCGGTTGTGGCATTTTATTCGTTAAAACGTATTGAGTGCCACGAGTCTATGCGTTATAGCGACTTATATCAAGCTTGTGAGTCGCCTCCGCCGCAGTTCAGCGCAATTTTCTCCGCTCGAACCACGAGCGGGAAACCAGCAGATACATCAGCACGCCCAGAAGGCATAGCAGTGACGCGACGAGGTACAAGGCCTCGAACGAATACAGACCGGAGATATAACCGCCAAAAAACATGCCGAGCGAGACGCCGACATCGAAGCTGAACAGGTAGGTGGAACTGGCGGTACCGCGTTGGGTGTGATCGGCCAGATTGATGTAAAGCATTTGCATGGCCGGCAACATGCTGCCGAAACCGACGCCCATGCACAGGCCGGAAATGCAAAATGTGTAAATATTCGCCAGATGGGCAAAGGCCAGGAGAAAAATCGCCACGGTCAGCATGGCGACGATATTGACGGCATGCACATGCCCCCGGTCGCACAGCTTTCCGGCAAAGGCGCGCGAAGCCATGATGCCGGCGGCAAAAAAGAGGAAGAATATCCCGACGTTGAAAATGCCGATGGATTTTCCGTACTGGGCGACGAAGGCGACGATCGTGCCCCAGGCGAAACAGGGCAGCAGTTGATTCAGAAAGATGGGCCAGGCGGGGAACAGAAAAAACCGGTCGAGCGAGATTTTATTGCGAATTACCGGGACAAGGACCGGCGCTTTAATCAGGGAAACGGCGACGATGCCGAGCACGCCCATGCCGATGGCGCAGGAGACAAGCGTATGAAAACCCAGGCTGTGATAAATATGAATGGCGATGAAAGGCCCGATCGCCATCGCCAGATTCATGAACGTTCCCGCGAAGCTGATGCCTTCCGCCCGCCGCTCGCTGGGCACCAGGTCGATGACAAGCGTATTGGCGGACACCGAGGTCAGTCCCCACGCCGCGCCGTGCAGAAAGCGCACCAGCACCAGCACCGCGACCGTCGTCGCCCAGAAATATCCGAAGAAAAACACGACATACAGAATGAAGCTGAAGAACAGCATTTTTTTGCGGGAATACAGATCGACGATATAACCGGAAAACGGCCGCACAATCAACAGCGCCAGCGTATAGGAAGCCAGCACAATGCCCGTTTGCGTCTGGGCGACGCCGAGTTGCTCGGTGATGTAAAGCGGGATGGAGGGCATCAGCAAATGAAATGAGCAGGCCATCAGGAAATTGGCGATGCAGATATTGATGTAGCTGGCGGTCCAGAGCTTGGGGAGGGGAGAATTAGGCATGGTTCATGGTGACGGGGAAAAGGGGCTGATGCGAGCTAAAAATACGAATCTCCGGGCCGCTTTCAAAGCGCATGCCACGAACGAAATCTGATTTTTGCTTCCCGGTCGACTTGCTCAATCTTGAGAATCACCGGACACCGGGGAGAATTATACCTGAAAATCGCCCTTCCGGACTTGCGTATTCAGTTGCCATAAGTTTCGTATACCTGATTTCGTGGATTTTGTAGGGCGGATGAGCGAAGCATTATCCGCCGCATGAAACATGAATAGCCATACATCCGGCGGAATGCGCTTCGCTTTTCCGCCCTACGGATTTCTAACAATCTGACATTATTGTTTGGCTTCAATACTATAATAGAGCACGTATAACGAACTACAGGGGGCCACCATGCTACGTTATGTTAATAGCAAAAAGATGGGCAAGTCCGACCTTGGCTGGCTGAACAGCCATTTCCATTTTTCTTTTGCCGATTACTACAATCCCGAGAACATGAACTTCGGTGTTCTGCGCGTCGTGAATGACGACATGGTGCAGGCCGGCAAGGGTTTTGACACCCACCCGCACCGTGATATGGAAATCATTTCCTATGTCATTGAGGGTGAACTGACCCATGCGGACAGCATGGGCAACAAGCATACCCTGACTCGTGGCCAGGTGCAGTATATGAGCGCCGGAACAGGCGTGCGGCACAGTGAGTACAACCACGGCGACACGCTGCTCCGGTTTCTGCAGATATGGATTTTGCCGGACAAGGCAGGACACAAGCCCAATTACGGCGATTTCCGCTTCAAAATCGAAGACCGGGAAAATCGATGGCTGCCTGTTGTCACAGGCGTGGGCAACACGGATTCCGCAGCGCCCATCCGCATCAACCAGGACATCAACGCCTATGCGACCATGATTACCGGCGGAGGCAGCCTTGATTTTACGGCGGCTTCCGGCCGTCAGGCTTATCTGATCATGATCGAGGGATCGGCCGACATTAACGGCATCACGGTGGGTATGCGCGACGCCCTGGAAATTGTTGAGGACAAGGTGAGCATCAAAGCCGGAGACACGGCGCATGTGCTGGTCATCGAAATGGCGAAGGAAGCAAGGGATTAGCGACATCCATTTTTACCCCGTCATTCCCGTCTTCGCGGGAATGACAATGAATTAGACGCGCTAAAGCATTCGCACCTCGCGCTGCGGAACCGACGGGGTGATGTGGTTCTCACGGAAGGCCTCAAGCACCGCCTGGTTGATCTGGCTTGTCGCCGTCTCGTAGTCCATTATGGCGACCCATGGATAAATGCCGATGCTGATGTTCGCATCGGAGAGCCGGATCACGCCGACCACAGGCGTTGGCGTCTGTAACACTTTGGGGATAGTGCGCAGAACATCGTTGATCAGCTTCAGCGCCGCACTCACATCGCTGCCGTAGGCGATACCCACCGAAAGAGTCAGGCGGCGGATATTGCCGCAGTTGTGCAGGATTTCACCGATGATCTTGCGGTTCGGAATGACGACCCTGGAGTGGTCGATGTGGCCGAGCGTGGTGCTGAACAGGCTGATGTCGAGCACTTCGCCCTCTTCTTTGGTGATCGAGATGTAATCGCCGACGTGGAACGGCTGGGTGAAAATGATCGTCAGCCCGGCGGCGACGTTGCCAAGCACGCCCTGCAAGGCGAGCGCGACGCCGGCGCCGGCCACGCCCAGTCCGGCGATCAGTGGCAGCAGTTCGACGCCGAGATTCTGCATGGCCAGGATGGCGAACAGACCGAACATCAACACCTGGACGATGCGTTCGAGCAAGGCGCATATCGGCGGTTCGAGCTTGAAACGCCTCAGCAGGCGTCCCGTGACCTTCCCGGCCCAACTGGCGGCGATGAAACCCGCCAACAGAATCAGGGCGGCGACGAGCAGTTTCGGTCCGAACCTGAACGCCATGTCGATAGCCGTAGCCTTGGCCTGGTCGAGTGACTGGAAATGTTCTTCCACGAGCGTTTTCTCCAAAGGCTTTATGTAATTGCGCAAGTTTAACGCAGCCTGTATCGGAACATCAGCTTGTGGAAGAATAGCGTTTTGTCTTTGGAAAAAGCGCCATGAACGACCTGTTCGCCCCCAGCGTCTGCCCGCATGACTGTCCGAGCGTCTGCGCGTTGCGCCTGGAAGTGACCGGGGACGGCAAGCTCGGGCGGGTGCGCGGCGGCGAACAGCCCTATACCGACGGCGTGATTTGCGCCAAGGTGGCGCGTTATGCGGAGCGGGCCAACCATCCCGACCGCCTGACGCGCCCCCTGCGCCGGGTCGGGCCGAAAGGTGGCGGCGGCAGCGGCCAGTTCGAACCGCTGTCCTGGGACGACGCGCTCGATATCCTTGCCGACAAGCTGTTCCGCGCCACGGAAAAGTTCGGCCCGCAGACCGTCTGGCCCTACCACTATGCGGGAACCATGGGACTCGTGCAGCGCAACGCCCTGCGGCGGCTCGGCCATCTCGCCGGCTGGTCGCGGCAGCATGAAACTTTCTGCGTGGCCCTGGCCGATGCGGGCTGGCAGGCGGGCATCGGGGCCAAGCGCGGCGTCGACGCGCGCGAAGTCGTCGATTCAGAGCTGATCGTGGTGTGGGGCGGCAACCCGGCGCATACCCAGATCAACTTCATGAACTGGGTGCAGAAAGCGCGGAGAGTGAACAATGCGAACAAGGCGCGCCTGGTCGTGATCGACCCCTATCGCACGCCAACCGCCGGGAAGGCGGACATGCACCTGATGCCCAAGCCGGGAACCGACGGCGCGCTGGCCTGCGCGGTGATGCACGTCTTGCTCGCGGAGGGACTGGCCGACCGGGCTTATCTGGCTCGCCACACCGATTTCTCGCCGGCCGTCGAGGCGCATCTGGCCTGCCGCACGCCCCAATGGGCGGCAGCGATCACCGGGCTGTCCGTCGAGGAAATCGTCGCCTTCGCCCGACTCTACGGCTCGACCCGGCGCAGTTATTTACGCGTCGGTTACGGTTTTACCCGCCAGCGCAACGGCGCGGCGGCGATGCATGCCGTCAGTTGCCTGCCGGCGCTCACCGGCGCGTGGCAGGAACGCGGCGGCGGCGCGCTTTACGGGCAATCGGGGCTCTACGGCCTGGACAGAAATTTCCTGTACGGCCTGGATCGTCCCGTTCCGCAAGCGCGCCAGCTCGACATGGCGGCCATCGGTCGCGTGCTGCTGGGCGAGGAAGCTGCGCTGCGCGGCGGGCCACCGGTGACGGCGATGCTGATCCAGAACACCAATCCGGCGATGGTGGCGCCCGAGAGCGCGGCGGTACGGCGCGGCTTTCTGCGCGAAGATCTTTTCGTCTGCGTGCACGAACAGTTCATGACCGATACGGCGCGTCTGGCCGACATCGTGCTGCCGGCCACCATGTTCTCCGAGCACGACGATATTTATCAGGCCTCCGGCCACACCTTTCTGCAGACAGCGAAAGCAGCGGTAACAGCGCCCGGCGAATGCCGCCCGAACCACGATTTCATCGGCTCGCTGGCGAAACGGCTGGGCGTGGAACATCCGGCCTTTGCCATGGATGTCGGAGCGCTGATCGACAAGTTATTAAGCGATTCGGGAAAGCCCGTCCGCGAAGAGTGGCCGGACAAAGACTGGCTTGACTGCGCGTTGCCGTTCGAAAAAGCGCATTTCCTCGATGGTTTCGGTCATGCCGACGGACGTTTTCACTTCGCGCCCGACTGGTCCGCCGTCGGCCCGGCGCATGCCGTCATGCCGGTCTTCCCCGATCATTTGGCGGTCATCGAGGACGTTTCCGGGGAAATGCCTTTCCGCCTGGTTCCCGCGCCGGCGCGCCATTTTCTCAACTCCAGCTTTAGCGAGACGCAGAGTTCGCGCGCTGGCCAGGGCGGCCGACCGACGGTGCTGGTGCATCCGCAAACGGCGGCGGCGCTGGGCATCGCCGACGGCGAACTGGTGCGCCTGGGGAACCGGCGCGGCAGCGTGCGCCTGCACGCGCGCCTGTTCGACGGCGTGCAGCCGACGACGCTGATCGTCGAGAGTCAATGGGCGCATGAGTGCTTCGTCGACGGCATCGGAATCAACGTCCTGGTCGGCGCCGAACCCGGCTACCCGAACGGCGGCGCGGCTTATCACGATACGGCGGTGTGGTTAAGTCAGGGATCAGATGTCAGGGATCAGGTATCAAAACCGGACGGCGGGTTTGGGGTTCCTGGGAGTACAAGGTTGGGGTGAGCTTGCGAACCCCAACGCAGCAGGGCGTAGGTTGGGAAAGCCGCGAAGCGGCGCATCCCGACGGTACTTATTTTCCGGCGCAAAGCGCCGCTTATTTACGATTGTCGGGTTGCGCTTCGCTTACCCAAGCTACGGGATCAGGGATCAGATGTCAGAGGTATCAGGTATCAAAACCGAACGGCAGTTTTGGGGTTCCTGGGAGCGCTTAGCGTCCCAGGGAAAACCGTTCGGTTTTGATACCTGATCCCTGATCCCTGATTCCTGATCACAGTAAAACGATGTCATACTGCTCCTGCGTATAGCTCGGCTCCGCCTTGAGCGATATCGGTTTCCCGATGAAGTCGGAGAGCATGGCCAGGCCCTGCGACTCCTCGTCGAGGAAAATGTCGATGACCGCGACACTGGCCAATATGCGAAACTCGCGGGCATTGAACTGACGGGCTTCGCGCAGCAGTTCGCGGAGAACTTCGTAGCAGACGGTGCGCGCGGTCTTGACCTCGCCCCGGCCATTGCAGGTCGGACATTCCTCGCACAGCACATGCTCCAGCGATTCGCGCGTGCGCTTTCGGGTCATCTCGACGAGACCGAGCGAGGTGAAGCCATTGACCGTCAGGCGCGTGCGGTCGCTGGAGAGCGCCTTGTTGAATTCTTCGAGCACCGCCGCCTTGTGTTCCTCGCCGTCCATGTCGATGAAGTCGATGATGATGATGCCGCCGAGGTTGCGCAGGCGCAGTTGGCGGGCAATGGTTTGCGCCGCTTCCAGATTGGTCTTGAACACCGTGTCGTCGAAATTGCGCACGCCGACGAAGCCGCCGGTATTGACATCGATGGTGGTCATGGCTTCGGTCTGGTCGAAAATCACATAGCCGCCGGATTTCAGGTCGACGCGCCGGGCCAGGGCTTTCTCGATTTCCTGTTCGATACCGTACAGGTCGAACAGCGGGCGCTCGCCGATATAGTGACTGAGCAGCGGCTGCACCGCGGGCGTGTATTCCTTGGCGAACGACGACAATTTCTGGAAATTCTCGCGCGAATCAATGACGATGCGCATGGTGTTGGCATTGACGAAATCGCGCAACACGCGCAGACCGAGCGACAGTTCCTGATACAGCAAGCCGGGTGACGCGATTTTCATCGACTCGGCCTGAATGTCGTACCACAGCTTGCGCAGATATTCGATATCGTTGGTCAGTTCCTCGTCGCTGGCGCCCTCGGCCATCGTGCGCACGATGTAACCACTCGACTCGTTGCCGGGAGCGAGTCGGGCAATACGCTCGCGCAAGGCTTCGCGCTCGTTCTCGCTTTCGATGCGCTGGGAGATGCCGATATGCTTTTCCTGCGGCAAGTGGACCAGCAGGCGCCCGGCCACCGAAATCTGCGTTGAAAGCCGCGCTCCCTTGGTGCCGATGGGGTCCTTGATGACCTGCACGATGATGTTCTGCCCTTCGTGCAGAATGCGCTCGATCGGGAGCGCGGACTCGTTGACGTTATGCGGATCCAGAATGTCGGCAACATGCAGGAACGCGGTGCGTTGCAAGCCGACGTCAATGAACGCCGACTGCATTCCGGGCAGGATGCGCACGACGCGCCCGATGTAAATGTTGCCGACCAGGCCCCGGCTGGCGTTGCGCTCGATGTGCAATTCCTGCACGACGCCCTGGTACATGACGGCGACGCGGGTTTCCTGCGGGGTGAAGTTGATCAGTATGTCTTCGGGGAAAGTCTCGGGCATGAATGGCGGCTGGATGAAAGCGGTTAAAATTCAATGGTTACCGCATTTTACCCGGAAAGCGCCATGTTTCCCGCTGCTGCCGCCGCCGTTGCCACCGCTGCCACCAGGCTTGCCAATCATCCGGCTCCCGAACTGCTCTCTCCCGCCGGCTCGTCGGCCATGATGCGCGCCGCCTTCGCTTTTGGCGCCGACGCCATCTATGCGGGCCAGCCGCGCTACAGTCTGCGGGTGCGCAATAACGAATTCGGCGAGCTGGAACGCCTGGGGCCGGCGATTGCCGAAGCGCACGATCTGGGCAAGAAATTTTATCTGGTCAGCAACGTCCTGCCGCACAATGCCAAGGTACGCACCTACCTCGCCGACATGGCGCCGGCCGTCGATCTCGCGCCCGACGCGCTGATCATGGCCGATCCGGGCCTGATCGATCTGGCGCGTGATCGCTGGCCGGACATGCCGGTGCATCTGTCCGTGCAGGCCAACACCGTCAATTTCGCCGCCGCGCGTTTCTGGAAAAAACTCGGCGTCACGCGCATCATCCTCTCGCGCGAGCTGTCGCTCGATGAAGTCGCCGAAATCCGCCAGGAATGCCCGGACATCGAACTCGAAGTCTTCGTGCATGGCGCTCTGTGCGTGGCCCATTCGGGCCGCTGCCTGCTCTCCGGCTACTTCAACCATCGCGATTCGAATCAGGGAAGCTGCACCAACGCTTGCCGCTGGGAGTACCGCGTCAAGCCGGCGGCGCAAGACGCTTCGGGCGATGTCTGGCTGCTTGAGGAAAACGAACGTCCCGGCGCGCTGATGCCCATCGAGGAAGACGAGCACGGCGCGTACATCATGAATTCACGGGATTTGCGCGCGCTGGAACACGTGCAGCGTCTGGTCGATATCGGGGTCGATTCGCTGAAAATCGAGGGCCGCACCAAGTCGACGTATTACGCCGCCCGCACCGCGCAAGTCTATCGCCGCGCCATCGACGACGCGGTGGCCGGGCAGCCCCTCAATCCGCGCCTGCTCGGTGAGCTCGACGGCCTGTCCAACCGGGGCTATACCGACGGCTTCTACCAGCGCCACCACGCTTCCGAAATGCAAAACTACCTGCACGGCCATTCCGAATCCGGGCGTAGCCTCTACGTCGGCGATGTCATCGCCTGGGACAGGAAACGAGGACTGGCGGAAATCGAAGTCAAAAACCGCTTCGCCGTCGGCGACCGTATTGAAGTTATTCACCCATCCGGTAATTTGGAATTACGTATTGAGCGCATGGAAAATGCGGATGGGGAACAGATGACCGTTGCTCCGGGGAATGGACATCGGGTATGGATTAGTCTGCCCAGGGAACTGCCGGGGGCGCTGCTGGCGAGGTTCGTTTAGCGCATTTACACATTATTCACTTCGTCATTCCCGCGAAGGCGGGAATCCAGTGCGTTTTTTCCAGCCAGAATGGCTGCAAATCAGAGAATGCGACGCGTTGCGTCGGAAAAACGATTCTGGATTCCTGCTTTCGCGGGAATGACGTGGCAGGAAATAAGCTCGTATGAACATGTCACAAATTTTGAAAATCGTCCGTTGCTAACGGACGATTTGGCCGCCATCCAAATCACAGAAAACGCCCATGCCCAAGCACCTTTTCATCGATATTTCCTCGCACGGTTTCGGTCATCTGGCGCAAGTTGCGCCGATACTCAACGCGCTGGCGCGAATTCGTACTGATTTGCGGCTGACGCTCCGTTCCGGCTTACCACCAGAGAAATTGCGGGCGCGAATCAACACGCCGTTCGAGCATATTTCCGGGCGCAGCGATTTCGGCTTCGTCATGCAAGACGCCATGAACATCGACACGGTGGCGACCGCCGAGGCGTATCGTACCTGGCACGCGGACTGGGAGGGGCGCGTTGCCGCCGAAGAGATTTTTCTGCGCCGCCTGGCGCCAGACCTGGTTCTTACCGACGTGGCCTATCTGCCGCTGGCCGGCGCGGCGCGGGCGGGACTGCCCGCGCTGTCGATGTGTTCGCTCAACTGGGCCGATCTTTTTGCCCACGTTTTCGGTCATGAGATGTGGGCCGGGGCGATTCATGAGCAAATCCTGGCAGCATACCGCAGCGCCGCGTGTTTCATCCGGTTGACGCCGGCCATGCCAATGCCCGATCTGCCGAACACGCGCGCCGTGTCGCCGGTGGCGATGCTGGGGCAGGATTGCCGCGACTCATTGCATGGCCGCATCGGCGCGCGGGCGGGCGAGCGCGTCGTGCTGATTGCCTTCGGCGGATTCGACAAGGATTTGAACGCGGCCAACTGGCCTGTTACGTTGGACGCGCCGGGCGTGCACTATCTGGTGCCGGAAAGCTGGGGCATCGCGCGCGAGGACATGACGGCGATGGAGCCGCTGCGCATGAATTTCACCGACCTGCTGCGCAGCGTCGATGCCGTGCTCACCAAGCCGGGTTACGGCACGTTTACCGAGGCGGCCTGCAACGGCGCGCCCGTGCTTTACGTCCGGCGCACGGATTGGCCCGAACAGGATTGCCTGATCGAATGGCTTGAACAGAACGCGCGCTGCCGGGAAGTGCCTTTCGCGACTCTCCTGCGCGGCGAGATGCGGGAAGAACTCGAACGCTTGTGGCGTCAAACCAAACCATTATCCCCAAGCCCCCACGGCGCGGAGGAAGCCGCCCGCCTGATCGCTTCCTATCTGCCGTAGTTGAGCAGCCCGGCCTTGAATTCGAGCAGGTCCAGCGGGGTGAATAGAACGGGCCGCCCTTCGCGAATCTGGCCGTCGATTCCAATGACGCAGGTTCCGGCCGAGAAGCGGATGACCGATCCCTTGACCGAGTAACGCCGTTCGGTTTCGCCCAGACGAATATCGACGATGATGACGTCGCCTTTATGGATGGATGGCGCAAGTCCGTGCTCGTCCAGCCGGATGCGCATTTTTGCATCGGAAATATCAACGACGACGCATTGTCCGCTGTAATTTTCCACCGGCAGCAGCATCATCGCCGGCACGTTGGTCCGGGTACGCGGTTTGCCGCGCTGGTCGGTAACCGACAAGGTGGCGAAGTCCGGAGTCAGCAGGACCAGGTTCATCTCCGCGTACGGGCCAGCGTGCAGAATGAGCTGCTTGGCAACCTCGGTATCGATCGTTGAGATGCCTTTTACGCCGGAATTCGAAATCAGCGAAATCGTGTTGCCGGCGCTGAATTGTCCGTTGCGGCTGAGCTGGGCGCGGCGCACATAGTCCAGCTTCTTTTCCAGATCCGAGGTGTCTGGAAGCAGCAACTGGAAGGTTTTCAGCCCCGCGACAGGTAAACGGAATTTATCCTCGTCTACCCGGAAAACGCTCGGGAAGCCGTCCCGGTCCATTTCGATCGATTCCATTGAATAGATGGCATGGCCGTTGACGCTGTAGGCAACGACGAGCGTATCGAAAACGATATCCTGATTGAATTCGGGGTAATACCGCAGTTTCTTGCCAATCGGGAAGAACTCGACCATCACCTTGATCCGGCCGAAGTCGATTTTCTGGCCGTGTGCGGACTGCAGGGTATCCTGGGTAGCGCCAAAGTTTTTGCCGAAAAGGTTTTTCAGCATGGTTCAGATTCCAGCATGTATTTATTATCCCGCACACTGTACCGGAAAACGGGCGGCGCGCCTATCCTTCCGTATCGCTATCCAAATGATTCGTTTCATCGTAAAACTAACTCCGATTTCTTGCTCATGGTGCTGATGTCGCCCGTCGATTGGGCGGTGCGCTCGGCGAGTTTCCTCATTTCGTCGGCCACGACGGCGAAGCCGTGGCCCTGTTCTCCGGCACGGGCGGCTTCGATGGCGGCGTTCAGCGCCAGCCGATTGGTCTGGTCGGCGACTTCCTTGATGACCTGCACGACGGAAGAAATTTGTTGCGAGCCTTCGCCCAGCCGTAGTCAACAAAGCGACACAGCCACCGATGATTTAGAAATGGAATGAATCCTTCTTTATTCCAGAGCGCATCAACGGGAGCTTCGGTCCCCGTTTTCTTTTTGATGGATCAGCTATTTTTCAGCCGGACGATGATGAGTATTTCATGTCAGCCGAACAATTTGAAGATGTACTAAAAACCCCCAATGCTCAAAGGCTATAGCGAGTCTGAAGAGTAATCGGCAAGAGCCCGGAATGACGAGACGCTATAGTATTCGATACCTTTCCGGTATCAACCGGGCACAAAATAGTATTTGATCTCCCTGCGCCGGAAAACAAAAATGGTTCCGTTCATTCAGGGATACTGCTCATGACAACAATAACTGCGAAAAAATTCCACTTCACGCCCAGTGAGTCTCTCAAGCGTTTGCAGCCCGCTGATCTCGGGCATAAATACACCAGTTTGCAGCGATTCGAAATCGGACAAGACAGCGTGCGCATCGAAAGCGGGGCCGAGGAACTCTGTCTGGTCCTTATCGAGGGCCGGCTTTCGTATCGTTATCAGGACAGGACCGGAAGCGCATCGCTGGGCGACATCCTCTATCTGCCGATCAATAGTCACATCGACCTGGCGGAAGGTCCGGCCGTGGTGGTCCGCTTCGGCGCGCCCTGCTCCCGTTCCACGCAGTTTGTGCATGTGCCGTTCGGCGAGGTCGATGCGGACAGCCGGCACAAGGTTTATGGGACGGTGGAATCCGGCACGCGGCGCGATGTCTGGAATTTCATCGACGAGAAATTCGATTCGAGCCGTTTTCTGCTTGGAATCTGTTACGGCGCGCCGGGTGGCTGGACGGCCTGGCCTCCTCACGAACACGGCGACAAGCGCGAGGAAACCTACGTTTATTTCAACATGAGCGACGGTTTCGCGCTGCAATGCGTATACGAGGACATGGATGAAGCCAAGGTCGCCCTGGTCCGTAACGGCGATGTCGTCGCCATTCCGCAGGGGTATCATCCGAACGTCGGATGTCCGAAATCGGGAATCCGGTATGTATACTGCATGGTCAGCCTTGAGGCGGAGGACCGCAATTTCATGGATCTGCGCACGCAGAGGATTTTCGGCGAACGATTGGAGTAATTAACGTATGGGTGCCTCTCGAATAATCAACGCGCCTTCCGTGGCCAACTGCGACCTCATCGAGCTTGGCCGCGAGGTTGAAGAGCTGGCGCAAGGCGGCGCACAGTGGTTCCATATCGACATCATGGACGGGCACTATGTGCCCAATCTCTGCTTTCCGGTTCGGCTGGTCGGCGAATTGAAGAGAAAATATCCGGCGATTGAAACCGATATACACCTCATGGTCACCCATCCGATAGATTATCTGCCGCTGCTCAAGGCCAATCAGGCGGACTGGGTCAGCTTTCACATGGACGCGACGAATTTCTCGCGCCGCACGCTCACGACGATCCGCGAAATGGGGATGAAGGCCGGAGTAGTGATCAATCCCAGCCAGCGAGTCGACATCATCGAGCCCATCATCCGCTTCATTGACTACGTGGTTCTGATGACGGTCGAGCCCGGTTACGCGGGCCAGCAGTTCATGGTTGACAGTCTGCCCCGCGTTTCCGAACTGGTGGACTTGCGCCAGAAGCATGGCCTGGATTTTCTGATCTCCATCGACGGCGCGGTCAATTATCCCAACGCGATCGAATGCGCGCGGCGCGGCGCCGAGGTGTATGTCACCGGGGTGTTCACTGTCTTCCGGCAGCAGGACGGCATTGCCGACGCCTGCCGGCGCTTTCAACGAACGCTCGAAGCCGAGGTGGGTCTTTAGCGAGTGTTTTTCCCCGTAAATGACGGGTTTACCCCAAAGATCGAAACTCGCGTACCGTTTCCAGCAGCGAGATCAGGAGCGGTGACTGTTCGTCGTTGCGATAGGCGCAGTGCAGTTCTATCGGCGACTCGGCGCCGGACCGCAAGGGGCGATAAATGACATTCGGCAGTTGCAGGCTTTTCAGCGAGCTGGGGACAATGGCCGTGCCGAAGCCTCCCGCCGCCATCACCACCGCTGAAATCATGTCCTGGGATTGCTGGACGACGATCGGCTCGAAACGGTGCTTTTCGAACAAAGCCTTTATCGCGATACTGGGGGTGACTTCGCCGATGATCGGCTCGTCGCGGAGCTGTTCCAGTTCGAGGCAATCCAATTCCGTCAGCGGGTTGCGCGCGTTCAGGGCCACGCACAACGGTTCGCTGTAAATGCTCTCGATGCGCAAGCCCTTCGATTCCGGGAAATAACGTTCGAAGGCGATCAGTATCTGGCCCCGGTGCAGCGCTTCGATCTGACGCCCCTTGTTGAGCGCGTGCAGCACCACCTTAACCTCGGGATTTTTGGCCGTAAACGTATTGAGGATGCGCGGGATGACGTTGAGCATCGCCGAACCGTAAACGCCGACATCCATCCGCCCGATCCGGCCCCGGCCTGCCTGCCTGGCATGTTCCTTGACCAGTTCCACGTGCGACTTGATGTCCCGCGCGTGATCAAGCAGGTACTCGCCGGCATCGGTCAGGGTCACGCCCCATTTGGTGCGGGTAAACAACAAGACCCCGAGTTCTTCTTCAAGCGCGTGAATCTGCCGCGTCAACGGCGGCTGCGAGATATGCAGACGTTCGGCGGCCCGCCCGATGTGTTGTTCTTCGGCGACCGCAATGAAATATTTCAGTTGTCGAATATCCATATCCGGCGTAAATACCATATTCGCGGACGGAATGGAACCCGGAATACCCAACATACCCCGACGCGGTCGGGAAGAGCAAGGCTACGGAGCAGCCAGCCCGCGGAATTTGCGCCAGGCGTTCCCCGGAGGCGGCGCCTCCGGGGAATCCGGAACTTACCTGGTATTGACGATCTTCTGCACCAGATCTTTGAGTTCCGGCGTCGTCGCGAAGCGATCCCACACCGGCTTCATCACGGCGACGAATTCATCACGTTTGATGTCGTCGATGAAAGTTACGCCTTGCTGCTTGAGATAGTCTTTCGACTCCTGTTCCTTTGCCACCCAGAGCTTCTGATAATAGGGAACCGAGTCCCTGGCGGCCTTGCGGACGATCGCCTGCTCTTCCGGGGACAGCGTGTCCCAGATTTTCTTGGAAAAAACGACGACATCGAGCTGCATGACGTGCTGCGTTTCGCTATAGATCGACGCGGCTTCCCAATGCTTCGTGGTGTCGTACGAGGGATAGTTGTTTTCGGCGGCGTCGACCAGGCCGGTTTTCAGCGCCGTATAGACTTCGCCGTAGGGAATCGGCGTCGCCGAAGCGCCCATGGCGCTAATGATCGCCACCCACACGTCCGACGGCTGCACGCGAATTTTCAGACCCTTGGCGTCAGCCAGATTGCGGACCGGCTTCTTGGCATAGATCGAACGGGCGCCCGCCTCGTAGTAACAGAGCCCGATCCAGCCGTATTTTTCGAAAGCCTTGAGCGTTTCTTCACCGACCGGACCGTTGATCACACTGCGGAAATGATCGAGGTCACGGAAAATGAACGGGAAGGTAAGCACCAAGGTCTCCGGAACGATGCCGTTGAATTCCGAGGTCGATACGCGGGTCAGGTCGATCGCGCCGATCTTTACCTGCTCGATGGCGTCCTTCCCGGAACCGAGCACGCTGTTGGCGTAGACCTTGATGTTGTATTTGCCATTGGTCGCGTCTGAAATCTGCTTGCCCATGGCCTGCATGGCAAGCCCGGTCGGATAGTCCGCCACTTGATTGTCCGCGGCGCGGAAGTCGCGGGCCGATACGGATACGTTTGCCAGAAGCATGGCGGATGTCATCGAGATGCACAGAATATTACGGATTTTCATCATTCCTCCCATCATTGAAATTGAATCAAAACCAAGCAAGACCTGCCAATGCCCAAAGTGAATGGTTTAACCTTGTGAACGACTGATCGGTACGGGTACTTTTTCAAGTGATTTTGATTTTGCCGTAGCGACAGGGAAAGACAAATACCATTTAAATCTCCGTTCGATACCGAAAAAGTATTAGTCAATACCAGGGCCGTCGCATGAGTATATTTGTCATGGTAAAGCATGAACAGGCGTTTGCTTTCCCTCTCCCCTTGTGGGAGAGGGTGCCCCGGCAGGGGCAGGAGAGAGGGAGGATCGGGCCTGTTCCAGCCCTGTTTCGCGCTGAACCGCCGCCCCCTCTCCTGCGCTTTTACCAAAATTCGGGACATCCTCCCCCACGAGGGGGGAGGAAGATGGATCGCCATACTCCGCAGGAAGTGTCGTCCTTCATTTCAATGGCATTCATGCGATTGCCCTGTAGTCAATACCGTTTCCGCCACAGAGGCACAAAGCGGCTGGTAAAATTCCCGTTTGCCCGAAAAAGCCGCCATGCCTACCGACTACCTCGAAAAAATACTCAGTGCCCAGGTTTACGATGTCGCCGTGGAGACGCCGCTTGATCTGGCGCCGGGGCTGTCGGCGCGATCCGGCAACACGGTGCTGATCAAGCGCGAGGACATGCAATCGGTGTTCTCGTTCAAGCTGCGCGGCGCGTATAACAAGATCGCCAGGCTCTCGCCCGAACGTCTCAAAAGCGGCGTGATCTGCGCTTCGGCGGGCAATCACGCGCAAGGCGTGGCGCTGGCGGCGGCGAAAATCGGCTGCCGGGCGGTGATCGTCATGCCGACGACGTCGCCGGCGATCAAGATTGATGCGGTCAGGAGTCGGGGCGGTGAGGTGGTTCTGGCCGGCGATTCGTTCGACGATGCCTACGCGCATGCGCTGGAACTGGAGAAGGCGGAAAAACTTAGCTTCGTGCATCCCTTTGACGACCCGGATGTGATTGCCGGACAAGGCACGATTGGCATGGAAATCCTGCGCCAGCATCCCAAGCCGATTCACGCCGTGTTCTGCTGCGTCGGCGGCGGCGGGCTGATTTCAGGTGTGGCGGCTTACGTCAAGCGCCTGCGTCCTGAAACAAAGATCATCGGCGTCGAGACGACGGACTCCGACGCCATGACGCAATCGCTCGCGGCGGGCCGGCGGGTGCGCCTGAAACAGGTCGGTCTGTTCGCCGACGGCGCGGCGGTGAAATACGTCGGCGAGGAAACCTTCCGCCTGTGCCGCCAGTATGTCGATGAAATGGTGCTGGTCGATACCGACGCCACCTGCGCGGCGATCAAGGATGTGTTCGAGGATACGCGCGCCGTGCTGGAGCCGGCCGGCGCGCTGGCTATCGCCGGCGCCAAGGAGTATGCCCGACGCCATCGGCTCAGGGACAAAACGCTGGTCGCCGTGGCTTCCGGGGCCAACATCAATTTCGATCGCCTGCGCTTCGTCGCCGAGCGCGCGGAAGTCGGCGAGCGCCGCGAGGCGATTCTGGCGGTGACGCTGCCCGAGCAGCCGGGTTCGTACAAAAAATTCCTGTCGCTGATCGGCGGGCGCAACATCACCGAGTTCAACTATCGCTACAACGATCCGCGCGAGGCGCAGGTATTCGTCGGCGTGCAGGTGGCTTCACGCGCCGAATCGCTCAAGCTGGTCGAGCTTCTGCTACGGCACGGCTATCCCACGCTCGACCTCTCCGATGACGAAATGGCCAAGTCGCACATCCGGCATCTGGTCGGCGGCCATGCGCGGCAGGTCGACCACGAGCTCGTCTACCGTTTTGAATTCCCCGAGCGTCCGGGAGCGTTGATGCACTTCCTCAACCAGATGAGCGCCGGATGGAACATCAGCCTGTTCCACTACCGCAATCACAGCGCCGATTACGGGCGGGTGCTGGTTGGCATGCAGGTGCCGCCAGGTGAAATGGGGCAGTTCAGGGCCTTCCTGAAAGACCTGGGCTATGTTCATTGCAACGAAACCAACAACGCGGCTTACAAGCTGTTTCTCGGGTAATCGCCTGTTTTACGCATACACACCTTTATAAATGACAAGGAAATCATGACTAAGGAATTCGATTTCGAGCAGGTAATCGACCGCCGTGGCAGCGATTCGGACAAATGGAACAAATACGCCGGACGCGACGTGTTGCCCCTATGGGTGGCCGACATGGATTTTGCCGCGCCGCCGGCCGTCATCAGCGCGCTGGAGCAGCGAATCGCGCACCGGGTTTTCGGTTACGGCAAGCCGATGGCGAGCCTCGTGGATACGACGCTGGGCTATCTGCAACGCCGTTACGGCTGGCAGGTGTCGCCCGAGTGGCTGGTCTGGCTGCCGGGACTCGTCACCGGCCTGAACGTGGCCTGCCGCGCCGTCGACGGCAGCGTGCTGACGGCCATCCCCGTCTACCCGCCTTTCCTCTCCGCGCCCCGGCTGGCCGGACAGGAACTCTCGACGGTTCCGCTCGTTCTTGCCGGTAATGCCCGGGAGTCCTGGCAGTGGGACTTCGAGCGTCTGGAAGCGGCGGTAACTCCGCAGACACGTCTGCTGCTGCTCTGCCATCCTCACAACCCGGTCGGCCGCGCCTGGCGTGTCGACGAACTCACCCGGCTCGCCGATTTTTGCCGGCGTCATGACCTGACCATCTGCTCCGACGACATCCATTGCGACCTGATACTCGAACCGGGACGGCAACACCTTCCGCTCGCCCTGGTCGAAGACATGGCGCAACGCACCGTCACGCTGATGGCGCCATCGAAGACCTACAACATCCCCGGCCTGGCCTGTTCCCTGGCGGTCATCCCGAACGCGTCGCTACGCCAGCGTTTCTCGGCGGTCATGCGCGGCATCGTGCCGGAGGTCAATGTCCTCGGATTCGCCGCGGCCGAAGCGGCGTTCAGCGAGTGCGACGCCTGGCGGGAGGCCCTGATCGAAACCCTGCGGACAAACCGTGACCTTGTCGAAGCGACCGTCGCCAAAACGCCGGGACTTTCCATGACGCACATCGAGGCCACCTACCTGGCCTGGATCGACGCGCGCCGCCTCCCCATTGGCAATATCGCCAACCCGGCGCTTTTCTTCGAGGAAGCCGGCATCGGGCTGTCCAATGGCGCCGATTTCGGCCTGCCGGGCTGGGTGCGTCTCAATTTCGGCTGCCCGCGCCAGACGCTGGAATCCGCCTTGCAGCGGATAACGGCCGCCTGTGAAAAACTGAAAGCTTAGGCCGCTGTTCCGAACCTGAAACCTGACGAAGTGGTGTCTCTTGAGAGTGCCAGTCGGCGGCCTGACGCACGAAATAAACACTGCGTTCCTAACCGTAAGCAGATACACTGTATGTATCAGCGTTTGGAAGGGAACCTCAAGATGTTCAGTTTATCCGCCCCCGTTTTTACCCTCTCCGACGCCCGCGCGCATGGAGTACGCAAGGACGAGGTCTACAAAAGCCTTGCGACGGGTGAGATCGAGCGTGGCGGTGTTGGCGTTTATTACCGCCCCGACAGGGTTGATCCAGCCTTGGTCTCATGGGGAACCGCGAGCACACGCCATCCCAAATCCACGCTTTGCCTGACCAGCGCATTGGCGTACACGGCCTGAGCGATGCTATCCCCACCCGCACGGACATTGCGCTGCCTCGCGGCACGCGCTTGCCCGCCGGGTTCGAGCATGTCACCTGGCATCTGTTTGATGCGTCGTCGTTTGAACTTGGACGCATCCGCGTGGAGCCTTCTTCGGGGATGCCGCTCTACGTCTTTTCAGCAGAGCACACGATTGTGGATTGTTTCCGCTTGGCCTACCGGGAAGGCTCGGATGTCGCGCATATGGCGCTCAAACACTGGCTGAGACAGAACGGAAACACGGCAGCAAAACTGCTGGAAATGGCCGCCTCTTTCCCGCGCACCCTGAACGACATCCGCCAAGTCCTGGAGATTCTGTTATGAGCCATGCACCCTCACGCGATACCGAAGAAGGGGGTACGTATACCAGCGAATCGGTGGATATCCGTGCGCTCAACGCCGAGATCGCCCGTATCGTGACGCGGCAGGCGCAATTGCGGACGCAGATCGATGCCATCGTGGCTGATCTGGAGGGGGAGGACGCATGAGCTAGCCTGGCATCAGGAATTTCTATGCGGACTCTCCTAAATGGCATGAGAAAATCGGCGACATTCACGCCATGCTGGAGCGCGTCAAAATCAGTGAAGAGCAATCCGGCGATGTTCCGCGGCTACGCAAACTCAACCGCATCATGTCCATCCATGCTTCCACTGCTATCGAAGGTAATGTTCTGACGCTTGGGCAAGTCACTGACGTTATCAATGGCATTCCCGTCTGGGGGCCGCCCAAGGACATCAGGGAAGTCCAGAACGCATGGCAAGCTTACAACGAGATGGACTCACTACAACCCCTGGGTTGTCGGCGATTTGCTCAAGGCACACGCTTATCTGACCGATGCCCTGGTTGGCGAATCCGGTCAATTCCGCTCTGTTGGCGTTGCTGTCGTGCGTGGTGATAGCAAGGTGATGCACCGGGGGGCACTGCCAGATGAAGTCCTCACGCTTGTCGAACAACTTTTGCGCTAGGGTGAAACCTCCGAGGCTCACCCGCTCATCAAGAGTTCTGCTGTCCATTATATGCTTGAGCACATCCACCCTTTCCGCGATGGTAACGGCAGAATCGGGCGTCTGTGGCAGACCCTTATCCTCTCAAAGTGGAATCCGCTTTTCGCATGGATGCCTGTCGAGACGCTGATTCATTACAACCAGGCTCTGTATTACAAGGCGCTTCAGGACTCACATGAACACGACGTGAACTGCCGTCCGTTCGTGGACTTGATGCTTGATGCCATCCACAGCTCGCGCTACAAGTACGTGGATATTGCGACGGAAACTGTCGCCGAGGGCGAGCATGTCCCTGTAAATTCGCTCCCGCAGAGAATTCTCATCCTGCTGCGAGCCAATCCGCAGGCGACGGCACAAAAAATGGCGCTTGCTCTGGGTGTGACCGACAAAACCATCAAACGGCACCTGAAGACACTCCGGGAGCAAGGCATCCTGAAACGCATCGGCTCCGATAAAACCGGGCATTGGGAAGTTGTCAAAACGGGGGAAACCCTATGACTCTTGACGTTCCTTCTCGCGGTGGTGCCGGGGATTGACGCACTTGGCCAGCAGCGCGCGGGCCTCGTCGCGTCGGGTACGAGCATCGCGCAAGCCGACCTCAGGATAGGTTCCGAATGACATGCGCTTCTGTTTGCCGAGCCAGCTATAACGGAAGTACCAAGTCTTGCCGCCCTGCGCCGAGACGCTGAGGGATAATCCGTCGAGATCGCCGAGTGTGTAGTCCTTGCCCGTGGCCTTGGCCTGTCGGACAACCATATCGGTGAGTGCCATTTCCTGCTCCTGAATAACGTCAGGAATCAGATGTTTATCCCACGGCTCACTCTCTACCAGCACAATCCGGAATCGAACCCAACCCTATTTATGGACTAAAAAGGACTGGCTGGGGGTGGATTTCGGTAGATTTGGCTGGACTGATATTTGGAAAATTTCCTTATACATCAACAGTTTGTGGAACTCGGTGGATTTCCATGGAAGCTGAACTGGAGCGGGTGAAGGGAATCGAACCCTCGTATGCAGCTTGGGAAGCTGCCGTTCTACCATTGAACTACACCCGCTCTGAGCTTCGGAGGAAGACGCAACCCTCTCCAAGTGGAGATTTTAGCATCAACCCCATCGGGTTTGCGAATCCGCTTAGTGCAACAGGTAAGCATTATATTGGCCTTGTTCAAGACGTTGGCGGGGTGGCGATGAGGGACGATACGACGAGGAATTTGGAATGGATAGCGGCGACTCGGAGTCCCACTCTTCAGTGCATCAGGGCAAGAAACATGGGCGTCGTCAGTGCCGCCAGCGCCGTCGATAAAACCAGCGCGCTGGCTGTCGGTCCTTCCAATGCCTTGAACTGGTGTGACATCAGGTAGACATTGACGCCGATCGACATCGACGCGAGCAGAACTACCGCCTGCGTTTCCAGTTTCGGCAAACCCAGCAGCCAGGCCAGCGTCCAGACGACCAAAGGCTGGGCGATCAGTTTCATCGTACTGATCGCCGCACTGATCCCGATTCCATCGA
The DNA here is from genome assembly GCA_025997075.1 of Betaproteobacteria bacterium. Classification (GTDB taxonomy): domain Bacteria; phylum Pseudomonadota; class Gammaproteobacteria; order Burkholderiales; family Rhodocyclaceae; genus Propionivibrio. The sequence continues at coordinate 22,940 of BNUC01000037.1, forward strand.
GAATACTGTGCTCGGCAAGTCCCATGCCCAAAGCAATCATCGACATTGGCGCGGCCGCTTCCGCGACCATGGCAATCGGCGAATCGATCATTGCCGGCAACGCCCAGCCGGTCATCCCGAACATGGTTCCGGTGAGAACGCCCGCGACCACCGGATTGGTCAGCACGCCGCGCGCCGTGCGGGCAAAGCCTTTTACCGAGAAACTGCCATGCCGCGCCCATTCCACGGAAACGGTCACCAGGGTCCACAGGATCAGCGAGTTGAATACCACGACCAGCGCCACCGGTGGCACCGCCGCCTCGCCGAGCGAAACCTTGGCCATCGGCAAGCCCAGCATCACAGAATTGGAGAAGATGCCACCTAGCGCAAAAACGGATTGCGAGACTCCGTCGAGCGCAAAAAATTTCCAGGAGACCAGACGCCCGATGATGAAGACGATCAGACAGCCGCCGAAAAAGGCGATCAGCAGGCGGGAATCAATCGTTTGCAGATCGCGCGCGTTACTCATCAGGCGAAACAGCATGGCCGGCAACACCAGCGTGAATACAAAACGCGACAAACCATCCGAAACCGAGGTGGGCCAACCGGACAGGCGCATCGTCAGGTAACCAATAAAGACCAGAGAAAACAGAGGTATAGCCAGCGAAAGTTGATGCAGAAAGATGTTCATTGGTTTTTCCGTTGTCATGGCAGCGCCAGCGCCGATCACAGATGAAAACGGTCGACTTCGTCCTCCAAAGTCTGCGCCAGGCTGGAGAGATGCCCGGCATTGTCGTTGACCCGGGAAGCCACGGCATCCGTTTCTTCCGCTACCTGGGCTGCCGCCTCCACGCGTTGGGTGATGTTTTGAGCCGAGGCAGACTGTTCGCTGACCGCGTCGGCGATACTGCGGACCGAAGCCGCGATCTGCAGCATGACTCCTTCGATTTTCTCCAGCGCCGCTTCTGCGCCGGAACTGGCCACGCCGCCCTGACGCGCCTCTTCCGCCGCATTGCCGATGGCTTGCTGTACCCCGGACACCCCGCTGCTTACCTGTTCCAGAATCGTCCCGATCTCGCCGGCGGACCTGGCCGACTGTTCCGCCAGCTTGCGCACTTCGTCAGCCACCACCGCGAAACCGCGCCCCACTTCACCGGCGCGCGCCGCTTCGATCGCCGCATTGAGCGCCAGCAGATTGGTCTGCTCGGCAATTTGGCGGATCGCCGTCACTACCCGACCGATTTCCGCCGAATGCGCTCCCAGAGCATTTACTTCGCTCAATGCGGCCCCTACCCGTTCTTCCAACTGCCGCATGACATTGATGGCGTCGAGCGTCACCCGCTTGCCGTTCGACACTTCTTCCACGGCATTCGCCGCCAGACCATCGGCCTGCCGGGCCGACTCGGCGACCTGGCTAACCGAAACGGAAAGCTCCTCGGTACTGGCGCTCATCTCGGTGACCGATTCGGAAAGTTGGGCAATGCCGCCTTTCAACTGCGTAGCGGACGTCGCCATGTCGTCAGAACGCTCCTTCAGTTTCTCGGAGGACTCGCGCAATGTACCGACCAGCGTGGTCATGGCCGAGGCTGTGTCGTTTACCTGTTCGGCGATCTGATGAATTTCGTTGCGCGAATCAGGCACGGAGGGGATCCGGTTTTTGAGCTTGCCAGCCCCCAGATCTTCAAGGCCTTTCGTGACGCCGGCAATGGGCCGCAGTTGCACCCGCACCAGCAGGAAAATAGACCCCAGCAACAGCATGGCGAAAAGCGCCAGGCCGATCAGAATGACGTTGCGGATGTTATCGTAAGGCACGGTGAATTCGTCCAACCATGACGAAGAGTACACAACCCAATGCAGTACGGGCACTTCCCGGATAACGGCGATCTTCCGGCGCAGGCTGCCGTCGGCGTCCGGCCAGTCATAAAACATCGTGCCGTTCTTCAGCGCCACGATATCCTCGATAACCTTCTGGTCACGGGGATTACCTATCTGGGATATGGACTTTCCCTCCAATTTGGGATGCAGCGCGAAAAATGCCTCCTTCTCGTCTCCGGTGGGTTCTATCACGATAGCGGTGTAACCGGTCTGTCCTACCACGATGGAACGGAAATTATCATTTAAAAGCGCCACATTGGATGACATATCCATGCGCAGATTCAAGGCGCCGATGACTTGTCCCGTTTCATCCTTCAGCGGCTTGATCGCCAGGGCGTACAACTTGCCGGAACGCTGCACGGTTCCGACATACGTCTTCCCCTCAAGCACCGTCTTGATATAGGCGTCCGTCACCGGGGTGCCGTCACGATACCGCCCATCCTTGTCCTTCAATAAAGTGCTGCCCCGCACCATCTCGTTCCCGTTCCTGATCAGGAAAGCCGGTTCCTGACCGGGATGCGACTTGCGATATTGCTCCAGGTACTCTGGATTGGCGTTTGCATGGATGTCCTCGAACACAATTTCCGGGATATCCCGCTCACCCTGACGCACCTTGTCACCGGTCAGGCGTGCCGAAGGCAGAGTGCTGCTCCATTGTTCCACCGTCATCACCGCCTGCTGCTTTATAGTGTTCTCGACATATTCAAGCGTCCGGGAGATGAGGTCCACGTTGACTTTCAGCGAGGTTTCGGTTTCCCGGATCGCAATATCCCGTGTGTAATTCGACAGAAAAAGGGACAGGATGGCGATGGCGATCAGGCAAAGCGTCGCGATACCCAACAGCAACTGACGCCCCATGGGCAGTTTGAAAAAACGGGCAAACATGAAAGACCTCACTCCCTTGGTGAAGGACGAATTAGTGACACACCAAATGCCATGCTGAATTCAATGATAATAACAATATTTGATTAAGATTTTGTATGAATTTTCTTGGCCGTACCGCAATAACTGCTTGAATGTTTGGAGCGTGATGACGCTCGGCAACTACGCGCGCAACATGGTTTCATGAAACATCTTCTTCCGGAAAATCATCAAGTTTTTTTCTTCAGCGAGCGTTTCGGATAGATGTCGAAACGGCTCGATTTTCCTTCCAGCGCGTAGCCTGGCGCAATGCCGCCGAGCGCTGCGGCCCTGCGTGGCCTTTTTACGACCACACGGTGCGATGCCAGCGACAGCGCCGCGGCCAGCAGCGCGGGCGCATCGTCGTCGTCGCCGACGAGCGGACGGAATATGCGCATTTCCTTTTTTACCAGCGCGCTTTTGTCCCGATGCGGAAACATCGGGTCCAGATAGACGATCTGCGGCGCTTCACCGCTCCAGTCCCGCATCAAGGCAATGGCGTCGCCCTCGCGCAGACGCATGCGCGAGACAATCGACGCCGTGGCGTAATCCTCCCGCGCACGCCGCAAACCGTCTTCAAGCAGAGCGGCAATCAGCGGATGCCGCTCAATCAACGTGACTTCACAGCCCAGACCCGCCAGCACGAAAGCATCGCGCCCAAGGCCCGCGCTGGCATCCAGAACAGTCGGGCGAACCCCCGGCAAGAGCCCCGCCGCCCTGGCGATGATCTGCGAGTTGCCGCCACCGAACTGGCGCCGGTGGGCCGCTGCTCCCCTTACGAAGTCCACGCGTACCAGTCCCGGCGCGCCCGGACCTATCCACGCCAATTGCAATCCGTCCGGTCCGAGCTGCAATTGGTAATTTTCTTGACTTGCCTGTTCACCCAGCGGCAGACCGAGACCTAGCGCCCAGTTCCGCGCAGCTTCTTCGCATTCGGGAACGAGCGCTACTACACTGACTGTGCCGGCCCGGTCTTGCGGCCGATTCATTTACCTGCGGCCTGCCGGCCCAGGCTGACGCATTTTCTGGCCAGAATATCGGTCGGATCGAGCACGGCCACGGTTTTGCCGGCCACCGGAAAGGCTTCATTCTGATCCAGCAACAAGGGCAGTTCCGTGCAGCCGAGAAGGATCACCTCCGCGCCGCGCTGCGCCAGTGAAGCCAATGCCAGCAGCAGATCCTCGACGCATTCGCCTTCGGTAAACCCCGCTTTGGCGCCCCTGGGACCATAGATCGCATTCATTACCCGTTGCTGGTTTTCCGCGTCGGGGACGATCAGTTCGAACCCGGCCGGGACGATGACATTATGGTAAACACGGCTGGCGATCGTGCCGTTGGTCGCCAGCAAGCCGACTTTCGAACACCCACCATGGTTCCGCCGAATGAACTCGGCCGTTTCAGCCAGCATGTTCACGATGGGAATCGACAGGAAGGGTTGGATGCGCGCAACAAAGGCATGTGCCGTATTGCACGGGATCGTAATGATGTCGGCGCCGGCATCGACAAGCCGCCGGCAAGTCGCGTAAAGGGCAATCGTCGGATCGGCGCCATCGCTTACCAAATGCGCGGTACGGTCGGGAATCTGCGGATTCTGCTCGACGACTACCTTGAGATGCTCCTGATCACATTTGGCCGGCGTATTGCGCACAATCTTGTCGAGGAAATCGACGGTCGCCGCAGGACCGACCCCACCAGCGATACCGATCTTGAACGGTTTAGGTCTCCAGGCCGGTCGAACCGCCGCTACGTATTCGGCATAGACCTGCAATGTATCGATGAGGGGAAAACCCTGGGCACACAAGGTTTTTGCCATGGGCGCAATGACTGTATCATCGGCAACAATCGATTCCGCTCCTTGTCGCACGAGATCCTTGCAGACTTCGGCCAAGCGTTCGACCGTATCGCCCGGAACCTTTTCAGCATCGTCGATAAGCGTCTCGCGTGCAGGATAAAGCAGCGTCCAGCGCTCCGGCGGAAAATAGCGCTCGAAGAAGCGGCTCTCGCGCAGACTGTCCATACAGATAATGCCGATCCGACCGCCTGCCGGATGTCGCCGTGACAGATCAGCTCGCAATGCGTCTATCAGCCTGACGATAGGCACAACGGTCTCGACCTCGATTTCTTCGATGAACGCCTGGCTCGTAAAACAAGGCAGGAGAACGGCATCAACCTGGCACTCCTCAAACTTCCGTACCGCATCGAAGGTTTTGATTTTCAGTACGGTCAAGGCATCGCCTGCAGGCGGGTGCTCCTCCATTTCGTCTTCGGAAAGCCCCGGAAACAGAACCTTGGGAGGCGTTCCCCCTAAATTTGCTGCCAGGGCTGAGGTGAAACGCTCGAAAAATACGGCGGCTCCCGGGCCGTCGACGAGACCATAACACCGGTTTCCAGATGGGCTGTCCAAGCCCTGTCCCATATCGCTATTTCCCATGTTTCACTCTCCGTCCAAACTTGTTCAGACAACGCGCATGAAAGAGCCTACCTCTTCCAAACAGGATTATCTTCCTGAAGGAAGATGTTTCCAACTGGAACCAGGGAATCACTGAATAATAGGCAAAAAAAGACCTCGCGAGATGCGAGGTCTTTTTTAACCCAAAGGGAAGCTTATCTAAGCTTGGTTTCCTTATAAGCCACATGCTTGCGGGCCACCGGATCGTATTTCTTTACTTCCAGCTTTTCCGGCGTCGTTTTCTTGTTTTTCGTTGTGGTGTAAAAATGCCCTGTTCCGGCGGAGGATTCAAGTTTGATCTTTTCGCGCATGGCTATTGCTCCTTGTCAGATCTCGCCACGTGCGCGCAGGTCGGCGAGCACGGCATCGATCCCGTTCTTGTCAATAATACGCAGACCGGCGTTGGATACACGCAGGCGCACCCAGCGATTTTCACTTTCCACCCAAAAACGACGATACTGCAGGTTCGGAAGGAAGCGACGCTTCGTCCTGTTGTTGGCGTGGGAAACGTTGTTTCCAACCATCGGGGCTTTACCCGTCACTTGGCAGACACGTGCCATGGTCATTACTCCAATTTGATCTTTGGGGAAAGTCTCGAATTCTATCCTGAAAGCACGGACAATTTCAAGCTATTTCTTGATTAGCAATGAGCCTCAGCAGAGCGAATGATGCGTTGAGGAAACGGACTGCAGTTAGCAGCGGCGACGATCAGTCGTTGGTGCAGCGTGCTGAGATGGAATCGGCGGTTGAATCGATAGGCGAACGCGGCGAGATATTGAACTGCGTATTTTCGGAAGTCGAAAGCATGGTAAGTACATGTTCAACAATAACAATTACAAATAAAAGAAATAGTCTGTTATGATCCACCTGTGGAAGGAGAGGATCCGATGGACAAACCGATCAGTTATAAAGATTACTTTGCGGTATTGAGGCCAC